>SLCI01000161.1 GCA_007125875.1 Kiritimatiellia bacterium
CAGGCGGCGATTGATGTCGGGATCTCGCTGGAGCCCGGTCGTTTCATGGCGCTGTTAGGGCCGAGCGGTTGCGGTAAGACCACCGTCTTGCGTATGTTGGCGGGCTTTGAAACGCCTGACCAAGGCACGATTGAAATCGAAGGGCGCGCCGTGAGCGGTCCCGGTGTTTGGGTTCCACCTGAACAGCGACGCATCGGTATGGTATTTCAAGAATACGCATTATTCCCGCACCTGACGGTACAAGCTAACGTCGAGTTCGGTTTGCCTGCCGACAGTCCTTCGCGTCGCGAGCGCACGCAGGAGGTGCTAAAGTTGGTCGGGCTTGAGGGGGTCCGGAATCGTATGCCACACGAGTTGTCTGGCGGGCAGCAGCAACGAGTAGCCTTAGCACGGGCACTGGCCCCGCGCCCCGCCTTGATCCTGCTGGATGAACCTTTTTCGAATCTGGATGCCGCCTTACGGGACCGCGTCCGCCAAGAAGTGCGCTCCATTCTGCGCCAAGCGGGCGCCACCGCACTCTTCGTCACGCACGATCAGGAGGAGGCGTTAAGTTTGGCTGACGAGATTGCGGTAATGATTGACGGACGCATCATGCAAAGTGATCGACCTGAGCGCTTGTATCGTCGACCCGCCACCCACCAAGTGGCGACCTTTTTAGGTGACGCTAATTTCTTGCCGGGAAAAGCTGATGGCGAAAGTGTCGAGTGCGAACTCGGTAAATTGGCTATTCTTGAACCGCAGCAGGGCGAAGTTGAATTAATGTTCCGACCGGAAGATCTGATTCTCACGCCCGACGAGCACGGGCCCGGCGAGATCATTGAGCGGACCTACTTTGGTCATGACCAAATGCTGAAGATCCGGCTCGATTCGAGTACCATATTGCGATCCCGATTGGTCGGATGTTGTCGCGGTATGCACGAGGGGCATCGTGTCCGCGTTCATATTGAAACGCCCATCATGGCTTATCCATCGCGCTACGGTTGTCCAGTTGACAAAGTCACCTCGCTTGCCTAGGGTATGCGCTTCACCACCCTTTTGGCGGAGTAGCTCAGTTGGTCAGAGCAGCGGAATCATAATCCGCGTGTCGGGGGTTCAAATCCCTCCTCCGCCACCACTCTCAGCAGACGTTTCCAGATTGCATCTCAGCAATTACCTGCCTAACGGCTTCCATGTGAACGCCTTGGCTGGGTGCGAGCCGGCCGTCCTGCTTCTTGCATTTTAACCCGGGATCTTTTTCTTCGCCACTCTATGCGCGGCTTTGTTGGTGGGATATGCCCGCGCAGATGTCCAGTCGTGGTTCGCTCCGTGAAAAGCAATGTTTGGTGGTATGCCGACAAATCCAGCAGTCAGATTGTTTGCGATTATTGTTGCCAAACAATCCGGATAATACATATATTACATAAGTTCCGAAAAGGGCGATAGGTGAATGAGATGAAGAAGCTCTGGTCAATATTCGTGATTACAGTCGGTAGCGGCTTAGTCGCCATGGGAATGCCCGGCGAGGGTTCACCAGAAGATCCTTTTCAGATTTCTACAGTTGAAGATCTTCAGCTAATGGCCGCTGACCTGAATGCTCATTACATTCTAGTCAATGACATCGATGCATCAGCGACCGCTACTTGGAACCCTGTCGCTGGCTCACCTGGCGTTTACCGAGGGTTTGAGCCGATCGGCGATATCGGTTGGACGGTTCGATTTCGAGGATCTTTGGATGGCCAGGGATTCCTGATTCAGAACCTTTACGTAAATCGTCCCGATGAAGCCCGTAACGGTTTGTTTGGATACATTGAGGCAGGCGCTACGGTGCAGAATCTCGGACTTTCCGACGTGACGGTGATCGGTGGGCAACGGACGGGTGGATTGGCGGGCGAGAATCATGGATTGATTCAGCGTGTTTTCACCACGGGCTATGTGCAAGGAGCTTGGGCCACTGGCGGTCTCGTCGGTGAGAACAACATGTCGGGAATAATCGAAAACACCTATTCGCATGCCAGTCTCTCAATCAGCAACTATGGTGGCGGTTTGGTTGGAGCGAATCGGGGCACGATTCAGTATTCGCTGTCAAGTGGAGCGGTAATCGGTCCAACTTGGGCCCAAGGCGGCCTTGTAGGTCAAATGTCGGGGCAGGGAGAGGTTCAACATAGCTTTTGGGATATTGAAAGCTCAGGCGTCAATGCAAGCGCTGCAGGTACAGGCAAAACGACCAGTGAGATGCTTGAGCTGGTCACATTTAGTTCGCTCGACATCGCAGACGTGGAAAATGCCAATGGACATACTTGGGTTATCGATTCAGGCAATGCCTATCCCACGTTCGGCTGGAACATCACTCCGGAGCAAATTGATACGATCAATGTTCTTAGTTGGCCTGAAGCAACAGAAATTACTTTTGGTGACCCATTACTTGCTTCTTCGCTAATTGGTGGGCAAGCGTCTGTTGCTGGGGCATTTACCTTTGAAGATCCCTCTTTGGTACCCACAACGACCGGGAGTTATGCCGCTACGATTCTATTCACGCCGAGTGACTCCTCCGCCGGCGATTCCATCGCTGAGACTGTTGATGTCGAGGTACAACCTCGTGTACTTACCGTCAGTGGAACTTTTTCGGTTGCTGATAAGGTGCAAGATGGGCGGCAAGACGCCGCAATCATCAATGACTCTTTAACGCTTAATAATTTGCTGCCAGGAAGTGATGTCCAGCTACAACCACGCGCTGTATTTTCCGCAATCGGGCTCGGAACGCATGTTGTGACCTTGTCGAGCCAATCGTCATTGACGGGCCCTGATGCCGCTTTTTATATCTTGTCCCTAGAGAATGCGCCGACGACCACGGGTGCGATAGAGGCTCTAGAAATTCGGGGCCGTCCTGCTCCCGCGCAGGCTCAGTCGTCGCCCGATACGAGCTCGCAGCACGCTCGGCTGGAATGGCATGGCAGTGCCTGCCACCAAGATCCGCCATCGATGTATGAAGTTTTACGTACGACAAGCTTATCCGACCCCGACTGGGAATCCGTTGCGTTGCTTGAGCGCATAGACGGTCTGCACACATGGATCAGCCCCGATCCGGTCCAGGGTTCTGTCTATTACCGAGTGAGGATAGCCCCTCCGCCCAATGGATAACCCTGCCTGTTGTGTAATAGCTTATAAGCTATTAAGCGAACATGCGTCGACAAGGCCGATAGCGTATAAGCTATAGGGTGAGTTTTTCCGTAATATCGTGCGACATTGACCCAGTCCTAAAGCGCGATACACTTGGCGCTATGTATCTCTTCTTCGACACGGAAACCACGGGCTTGCCACGCGTATACAATGCGCCCGCGCACCATTTGGATAACTGGCCGCGCATGATCCAACTGGCGTGGATGCTGGCCGATGAGGCGGGCGAGGAAGTCAAGAGCGCGGAATACATCATCCGCCCAGATAACTTCTCGATCCCGTGGCGTGCTGCTTGGGTGCACGGTATTACAACGCGTGCCGCACGTCAAAAAGGGGTGCCATTGGCCACCGCGCTGGACGCGTTCGTGGCCGATGTGGAGCGGGCGGATGTCCTGATTGCCCACAATATGGCGTTTGATTCCAAGGTGGTGGGTGCCGAGTTGCTGCGGAGTGGCCGTAAAGATATCGTTGCGCTGACTCCGCGCCGTTGCACCATGAAGTGGTCGGCACAGTATGTCGGATTGGCCGGCGTGCGCGGCTTCAAATGGCCCAACCTTCAGGAGCTTCACAAAAAGTTGTTCCGTCGCCGTTTCCGCGGCGCACACGATGCGCTCACCGACGTGCGTGCCTGCGCACGTTGCTACTTCGAATTGAAGCGCCTTGAGATCATGCCGTGAAGCCGTCTCGATCCGTTTTTACGGCTCGGTAATCCTACCGGATTGCTCTGTATGCTGAACCTCTGCGTCCGGCGCGGTCCCGTTCACGATCCCGCCGCCCGTATAATACCAGTTGCTATAACCTTTCGGTACATTCTCAGGGCAACACAGATGTTGCCCCTCCGGTACACGCTAAGCAGAATCAGTTAATGCAGAAGCATTCTGGAGGGATGTGCTCCGTCACGTCCTCGGAGAATAGACCGAATATTGGAAACTGGTATAAGGACGGCCTACAATTCCACCACCCAAGCTGGGGGACGCCTCTGTGTCTCCCGGCTCATTTCCTCACGTGGCGTCCGCTGAAAGCAGTTTGAGACAATCTGAATCCTACAAGCTCGGTCACGCTCATTACGCCTGTAGCACGATGCGATAGCGCGCCTTACCGGCCCGCAAATGCTCGAGCGCATCGTTCACATCCTGCATCGCAAAGAACTCGGCTTGCGGCTTGATATCGTGCCGGGCGCAGAACGACAACATACTCGCAACCGTGGCCGGACTACCGAGCGGGGAAGCGGATATTGAGCGTTGTCCACCGAGCAACGAGAAAACGGGCACTGCCAATGGTTCCAAAACAGCGCCAACAAAATGCAAGCGGCCCTGCGGTGCAAGTGCCTTGATGTAAGCATCCCAGTCCAATGAGACATTCACGGTCACCAAAATGAAGTCGAGCGAGCCCGCCAATTTGTTCAGGGCCTTGCGGTCCTGGCTGCTAACCGCGTGATGTGCGCCCATTGCAAGAGCTTCGTCATGTTTTGCGGCGGTGGAGGTAAAGGCCGTGACTTCGCAGCCCCACTTGTTGAGGAACTTGACCGCCATGTGGCCGAGTCCACCGATCCCGACGACGCCTACTCGGTCGGTTGGCTTCACGTCGAAGGCGGCAATGGGCCCGAAAACGGTGATGCCGCCGCAGAAGAGGGGGCCTGCAGTTGCCGGATCAACACCCTCAGGTAAGGGTATTGCCCATTCAGCGCCACATCGCACACGGTCAGCGAAACCGCCATGCCGACCCACAATGGTTTGGGCGCTTGATGAGCAGAGGTGGTGTTGTCCGGACATGCACGTGTGGCAAGTCATACAGCTGCCAGCGATCCAGCCGACACCGACGCGCTGACCGACTTTCAGGTGTCGAACATGTTCGCCGGTCGCAACAATCTTGCCGATCACCTCGTGACCTGGCACGAGCGGATAGGTGGATGCGCCCCACTCGTTATCCAGCATCGATAAATCGGAATGGCAAATGCCGCAGGACTCAACCTTGACTTCGACTTCATCTGATCCCAACGGATCAAATTTAAACGAGAACGGTTGCAGGGGCTGGCCCGGCTTCATGGCTGCAAAGGCTTCGACTGTTTGATCACTCATTCTACGTCTCCTTTTTTACAGTGTGTCGTGGTCGGGACGAACGCCCATCATGGAAACGGCTGAAAAGCGTCACGCGCAATGCGGATCGCGTCGCTTGCGTCGATTGGCAGCAGTAACGGCGCGACCAGGAGCAAGATGGCTGCGATCACAAAGAGTCCGAGCGGCACACGCTCCATGCGAAAGGTAGTATCTGCGGGTGCGGACTCTTTCTGGAAGCGCAGTAATTGCAACGCATCGTCTGAGCTCAAGAGAATCGCGCGCATTGCGACTTGCCAGCCGGGAAAGCGCGCAGCAATACGGCCCAGGCCGCGCGCAAATTGTCCGGCACCAGCAAGTCCCGCCGCAGTTTCCAGGTAAACCTCCATACAGACCGCCGCCAAGAGCAATGCCCAATCGAGCTGTGTGCGAGCTAAGCAGCCCAGCAAGCGGCGACTCGGCGGAAGCGTCTTAAGGCGCAGCCATTCCAAGCCGAAATGTAGCACGATCAAAAACGCTAACCAGAAGAGCGAGAGGAGTACACTGAGCAGTATGGACAGCACGACGTAAGGGAGAATGAAGCTCCAACGATCATCGTGATTTTGGATCCAAGTGGTTGGTTCCGGATCACTATTCATGGTGCATTGTCCCATATGCCATTAAAGTGTCAGCCTGCTTCGCTGAAAAAGCGCCAATAGACCCAAACCGCCGCAAAGAGAATCAGCAGTACCAAGCAGATCCAGCTAAATATGAGATAGGGCTTGGATGGTCGTGCCGCCCGGGGCACTTGATCGCTAGTGATCAAATGCAAGTTGAACCAGCCCAGCACGGGAGCTGCGATAAAGGAAAGGCCGGCGGCGAAATCGATCAGCAGCGTGAATGCGCGCCCGGACATGAACAGAACGATCACCAAAGCAACGGCCGGTACCACAAAGAGCCCCACACGATAGACCTGCAATCGACGCGTCTCATGTTGCTCGGGCGGCGCCCATTCCACGGCAATTTCCGATAGCACACGTGGATAGGCATCCGTCACGGCCAGCGTTGTGCTGAACATGGCCACGAAGGCCGCGACAGAGACGAGCGGCGCGCTCCACGTACCGAGCGTCTGGCTGTACAGGGCGACAATTTGGGCTGAGAACGCCACGGCCCCCGCCGCAAAGGTCTCGTCGGTCCCGAACATGATCAGCGCACCCAATAGAAAGAAGAGTACGCCGATGAAGGCGGCGGCGCCGTATCCAACATCGAAATCAAACCGTGATTCGGCAACTGAAGGGGTGTACTGAGTTTGGCGTGCCCGGGCACTAGTCCAAATGGAGTGCCAAATCGATGCGTCCAGCGGAATCGGCATCCAGCCTACAAATGCGATGATGAACGCGATGCCGGCGGTATTCCAGTAGGCCGGCGCTTCGGTTGCACGGACGCGTTCCAGCGTGCCGGCACCAAAGGCCATCAGGACGGCGATCAATGTGCACAGCGTCAACAAGCTAATGATGATCTTCATGCTGAGATCGAGTCCCGGGTAGCGACCAAGCCAAAGCAATGCAATGCAGGCGACAAGTAAAATGGCGGTCCACGTGGCATCATTCAGTCCGAGACCGAACAAGTTCTCGGCGAGACCTGCGGTCACGATCGTGACCGCCGCTTGGATGATGAACATGGTGCCGACCGTAATGAAAATATAAGCCGCAAAGGCGAATCGATTCATTCGGCGATAACCGGTGATCATGTTATGTCCCGTGGCGGCCGCAAAACGCGGGCCAAACTCCAGGAACGGATATTTCGTGATGATCGCCAATGCGAGCAGCCAGAAGAGCGCGAAACCATAGGTTGCACCCGCGCGCGTGGCCTGAACCAAGTGTGATACGCCGATTGCGGCTCCGGCAAGCAGGAGTCCGGGGCCGAGCGCCAAACGAAGGCGCTGCACAAGTGTTAGCGGTGCAGAAGATGTCATTTTGGAGGGGCTAAAGTATGTTGGCTAAGCCCAATAATTGTCCTCTAGTTGATCCACAAAAAATGGCGGAGAGAGGGGGATTCGAACCCCCGGTACGCCTTTTCAAGCGTACAACGGATTAGCAATCCGCCGCTTTAAACCACTCAGCCATCTCTCCGAAGGATGCGTAACCATAGCGAAGCGCATGATGCGGCGCAAGTGGAATGCTTGGCAAAACAGTTGAAGGGGGCTGAGGATGACGGCATAGTGTCGAGCGATGAATTGGAAGGACTTTTTTGACTCAATCGGCCTCAATGGCACCAAGTGGCAGTGGCGCATCATGCGCTGGCAAAAGTCATGGGCCGATCGCCGCACGACGCTACGTCAGCATCGCGGGCAAGTGACCTATCAACATAAGTTTTGCTCGTGCGGGGCGCTGCTGGATCAAAATGAAAAAGAATGTCCGCATTGTGGCAAGCGCGCCCCCTCGTGGCGGGCGCAAGTGATGAAACGGGCCGTCGGCTTGGTCATCCCATCGGCGTTGGCGGTGTCCAGTTCGCTGCTGATCGTCAACAGCATGTTCTTTTTGCTGATTGTCGCCATCGCGGGTGCCAGTGCGTTGGTGGCTCCGCCCGTGAATTTATTGGCCGAGATGGGGGGCATGATCCCCGCACGCATTCCGCACGGCGCTTTCCCCACGTTCATTACCTATGGCTATTTGCACCTTGGTTTGATCCATTTTGGCTTCAACATGTTGGTGTTGTCTCAGGTGGGCCCCATGCTGGAGCAGGAGATCGGCAAGAGTCGCTTCTTCTCGCTGTACACCTTGGCGCTGATCGGTGGTGGCGTGGCGCGCTACCTGTATAGTGGGCCGACCATGCTGGTCTTGGTTGGGGCATCCGGCGCATTGTTTGGCCTGATTGGATTTGGCATCTCCTATGCGCAGGCGACCGGTGGTTACTCGGGTGAGGAAATGCGGAATTTCTTCGTGCGCTGGGCCATCTACGGATTTTTATTCGGGTTTCTGGTGGGGGCCGACAATATTGCCCATCTGGGCGGGTTTTTGGTCGGGCTGGGACTTGGTTTTCTAGTAGAGCGAGAACGCGTCAATCGAGACCGTTTTTCGCCCATTTGGAACGGCGTGGCTGTGACGTGTTTAGTTGCTACGCTGGGTGCATTTTTGTGGGTATTGCTACGACATATGAACGCAGGCTAGCGGAACCCTGTCCATAGCCCGAAAAGGAGAACATAACATGATGCGAGCTATTCTATTGGCGCTACTGGTTGCGGTAAGTGTGGCGGAGGCACGCACGCAGAACGTGCGCGAGGCGATTGTGAAGGTCTACACCGTCCACAATGTGCCTGATTACTACAACCCCTGGAACATGCGTGGTACCCAGTCATCGACCGGATCAGGCGCAATCATTGAGGGCCGCCGAATTCTGACGAATGGCCACGTCGTGCGTGATCAGACGTTTGTTCAAGTACGCCGCTTTGGCGAGTCGCGCCGCTATCAGGCCCGAGTAAAATATGTTTCGCATCAAGCTGATTTGGCCATTTTGACGGTGGATGATCCGTATTTCTTTGATGATGTCGAACCCCTCACATTTGGCCCGCTGCCCAATACGCAGGATGAAGTCAATGTCTACGGTTTCCCGATGGGCGGAGACACGCTCAGTATCACGAAGGGCGTGATCTCGCGTATCGAGCATCAAACCTATGCCCATAGCTCGGTCAACTTGCTGGCGGTGCAAATTGATGCCGCCATTAACCCGGGCAATAGTGGCGGCCCCGCCATCGTCAATGACGAGATCGTCGGCGTGGCGATGCAGGGGATTTCGCAGGCCGATAACATCGGCTATATCGTTCCCGTTCCGGTTATTCAGCACTTCCTCGATGACATTGCAACCGGTGAACGGAATGGTATTCCCAGCTTGGGGGTGGTGACACAGCGGATGGAGAATCCGGATATGCGTCGTCGCTACGGAATGGATGAAGAAGAGTCGGGCGTACTATTGATTCATGTGGTCTATGGTTCATCGGCGGATGGTTTGCTTCATCCAGGCGACGTGTTGTTGGCCGTGGAAGGGGAGCCCATCGCTGATGATGGAACGATAGAGTTCAGGCCGAAAGAGCGCACCAGTTTTGCGTACTTCGTGCAACTCAACCAGGTCGGTGAATCAGTTGAATTGAAAGTGCTACGTGATGGCGATCGCATGACGCTTGATATTCCGCTCAATTATCCAATGGAGCGCGATTGGCTGGTTCCGCTTGAGGCCTATGACGTCTTGCCTACCTACTATATTTATGGCGGGGTGGTATTCGTGCCCCTCAACAAGAATTTGATGCGGATGTGGGGCGGCAATTGGTTCAATACGGCGCCGAAAGAGTTTGTGATTCATTTATCCAATAACGTGGTGACCGAAGAGCAAGATGAAGTTGTCGTCGCGTTGAAGGTGTTGGCGGCTGATGTGAACCAAGGCTACCACAACGAAATGCATTGGATAATCGAGTCGGTTGATGGTGAAAAGGTCCGCAATTTGCGACACATGATCGAGCTGGTAGAGGCTGGCGAAGAGAATGAATTTATCGAATTCCTGAACCCGGGTGATCGAAAGATTCTGCTTGATCGTAGCAAGGTGGTCGCCGAGCAAGATCAAATCCTGACCATTTACCGCATTCCGCAAGATCGCTCGGAAGACCTCTTGTAATTCTCTGATGTGGCTACTTTGGTTGCTCTTCGATCTATAGTGACTCGATTACGGCTTGTCTTGGGGCGATTGCTGATCGCCCTGGGCCTGTTGGCGACGTTGCTGTTAGCCGCTTGTTGGACCGACTATCCCTGGCGTATCTATCGATGGTTTTCCATGCCGGAAGCTCAGCTTCAGGTGGCGCCGGAATACATCGTGGTGATGGGGGGCGGCGGTATTCCCAGCGAATCGGGATTGATGCGAACCTACTATGGGGCAGAAGCGGCTCACCGGTTTCCTGACGCCACAGTAGTGATTGCGTTACCTGGCGACCCGACAGGAGAAACGGGTGCTTTAGGGCGAATGCGCGAGGAGTTGGAGCGGCGCGGAGTCGCACGCGATCGTATCCAGTTTGAGCCGCGTGGCACCAATACACGGTCCCAAGCGATCGAATGGCGAAGACAATGGAACGCGGAGGAAGTGACCGCACCGGTGCTGATTATTACTTCACCCGAACACATGCGCCGCTCTGTGCGCACATTCCAACGCGCCGGCTTTCAGAACG
>SLCI01000139.1 GCA_007125875.1 Kiritimatiellia bacterium
AGTGGACGGAGCAAATCTATCGTATTCACGAATTGCCTGAAACGGGACAACCGCCTTTTGAAAGAGCTGTGGACTTCTACGATCCCATCGGGCGTCCGATATTAGAAAATGCGATTAAACGCGCATTTGAGTACGGCGAGCCGTATGACCTTGAGCTTCCATTCACGACTGCAAAGAACAATCGGCTTTGGGTCAGAACAAAGTGTCAGCCCGAGTTGCAGGACGGGAAAGTCGTAAAGCTTACGGGTATCATGCAGGATATTACGGACCAAAAGCAAAATGAGGCCGAGCGTCAGCGACTTTTACAGGCCATTGAACAAACGGAAGATGTTGTAATCATCACGAATATCGAGGGCGACATACAATACGTGAACCCCGCTTTCGAAAGAATTACAGGTTACACACGGAGCGAGGCCATCGGGAAGAACCCTCGATTACTCAACAGTGGCCAACAGTCGCGCGAATTCTATGCGGAATTATGGGATACGATTATTAGTGGCAACACTTGGAAAGGCACGCTGATCAATAAACGAAAAGATGGCAGCCTATATTCCGAAGAAGCCTCGATTTCCCCGATCAAAGATGAGCAAGGCAATGTCGTCAACTTTGTTGCTGTGAAGCGTGATATCACCGACGAATTGCGCATGATCGATGAATCGCGCAAGTTGCAAGAGCAATTCCATCAGGCCCAAAAACTCGAATCTGTGGGGCGTTTGGCGGGTGGTGTTGCCCATGACTTTAATAACATGCTGAGTGTCATCATCGGCAACATCGAGTTTGCTTTGGAGCAATGCAAACCCGGAGAGCAAGCCTATCGAGATCTCAACGACGCGTTGCAAGCGGCAGAGCAATCAGCCGAATTGACACGTCAGTTGCTAGCATTTGCCCGAAAGCAAGCGATCGAGCCCAGGTCATTGGATTTAAATGAAAGCATTGCCAAAATGCTTAAACTGCTGCGCCGTTTGATCGGTGAAGACATCAGATTGACTTGGCAGCCTTCTGCGCGCGAGGTCGTTGTCAAGATGGATCCCGTGCAAATCGATCAACTACTGGCAAACTTATGTGTCAATGCGCGCGATGCCATCAGTGGGGGCGGGACCATATCGATCTCGACGCACTATGCCGAGATCGACGCCGCGTCTATTTCAAAATTTCCAGATGCGCTGGCCGGTGAATATGCCGTTATCGAAGTACAAGACACTGGGTGCGGACTATCCGGGGAGGATTTGGCTAATATCTTTGAGCCATTTTTTACGACCAAGGCCAGTCAAGGAGGAACGGGCCTGGGTTTAGCGACTGTCTATGGGATCATACGGCAGAATAGTGGCTTCATCGATGTCTGCAGCACATTGGGCGAGGGCACGACCTTCCGGCTGCATATTCCTTTGGACAAAGAAGAGGCCTCGCCTACGTCAGATGTGAAGAATGACGCCGATGCCGCAAAGATTAGGGCAACTATTTTGCTAGTTGAAGACGAAATGGCTGTGCGCAAAATGTTTGTGCGTTGGCTGCAAAGAGCTGGATTCGAAACACTGGAAGCTGCAACACCAGCTGAAGCTCTCCAAATCGCGGCAGACGCTAAAGCAGACATTGATCTCCTCCTAACCGATGTCATTCTGCCGGGTATGAGTGGCCGGGATCTCGCCGAACAGATCACGACGAAGCGGCCTGAATTGAAGATCATCTACATGTCTGGGTACACCGCAGACCAACTCGATAAACACGATGTGCTCAAGGAGTCCGTCAGGTTTTTGAGTAAGCCATTCAAGCGCAGCACATTACTCGACGCGGTTCACAGCGCGTTGGCCTAGGCACGTCTTCTGTGCGATACGCTGGCGCCCCCGGCAGGATTCGAACCTGCGACCGTCGGATTAGAAATCCGATGCTCTATCCAGCTGAGCTACGGGAGCGTGTGCAACGAGAGGCCACCGTGGTGATTGACCTTCCGTGAAGGTAGCGATAGCCTCTAATCATCTGCAAGCAAAATGAGCCTACCCGATCCAAAGCACGCCGATACGGCGGTCCCCGCCAACCCTCGGCATCTCAACGTCAAGGAGATCCTCTGGCTGCTCACTTTGGTCATTTGCATTCTGGTCGTCTATCTTTCGCCAATTGGTGATCAGCTCAAACGCGTACGCGAAATCCATCACGCATTGGAGGAAGCGGGGCCGATTGCAGAATTGGTGTTTGTCCTGGGCGCAACGTTGGTCACCTCGCTCGGATTCCCGCGCATGCTGATCTATCCGATCGGCGGACTGGCCTTCGGGTTCCTGCCGGGCTTATTCTGGAGTGTCACCGCACTGCTCTTTGGTGGCTATCTCCCGTTTTGTTACGCTCGCTGGGGTGGACGCGCCATGATCATTCGGCGTTGGCCCAAAATGGATCGTTTGGCTGATTACTTTCATGATCGCAGCTATCGCACCGTTGTCCTGATGCGCGTGTTGCCGATGCCCGGCTTCCTCACCAACGCGCTGCTCGGAGTCACGCGGATCCGGCATAGCTCGTTCTTGTTTGGGACCGCGCTCGGCTCAATTCCGCCGGGAATCCCTGCCGCCTTGCTGGGCAGCAGCATGATTGAAGACGATCCAACGATTCGTGCCGCGTCCGTGATCTGCTCCGTCGTACTCTTCGCCATCCTCTGGTTCGTCATTCCTTTTGCACTGCGCAAACATCCCAATCTAAAAT
>SLCI01000238.1 GCA_007125875.1 Kiritimatiellia bacterium
GCAGCGATATGTTTCGATTCCAAATCACCGATGGCAGCGGTTTCGATGACTATGAGCATTGGCGCCGTACGGTCTTTACACCCGAGGATATCGTAGACGAAGCGATCAGTGGACCATCAGCTACACCGCTGGATGACGGCATCAGCAATTTGCAGCGGTACGCGTTTGGCGATACTGGCTCAGCCGAATTGATCTGGCTGGAGCATAACGGCAGCTTGGTTCCAGGCATTGAGGCGCGTATGCGCTTTCTCTCTGGCGATCTAGCGCCTGTGGCAGAGTTCACTCCGCAATTGGTGCCTGCCGACTGGGATCCTGCGGACTTAATCTTGATTGACAGTGAATCAGTTCATCATGATCCCGGCATGGAAATTCGCACCTACCGCGTGGACCATCTGGGAAGCGACGCGGGCTTCCTGCGCCTGCGATCCTCCATGCCCTAGGGGCAACTCGTCATGGTCAATCGTCCTGACTCCATTCAAGCTTCGTTGACCCAGTGCTTGCGCGCAGTACGGGTGCGGGCGGCGCGCTTATTGGATTTGCAATTATGGTGTCTCGGCCAGGATGTGCGTCGAGAGGGCAACCTATTGTTGACCTACGGATTCAGCAAGAATCGCCCACCAGAAAAGACGCCGGGCAGCTCGGAATATGCGGTTCGCATAGCGCCCGATACGACGCTGACGGTGTGGGGCTATGGTATGCACTTAGCGCAAGGCGATCACCAAGGGGGACTATTTTTGCGGCGCTTCGGCTTTGCGCCGCGGCACACTCAACCCGGCTACGTGCCACAAGACTGTTGGCATGTCAAAAGCTGGAAGCGAGTGCGGCCTCCTCGCACTCCCAAAGAGGAACTGGACACATTGCAGGCCCTGTCAAAGCTCGCTGACGCCTTTGCGCAATACGAGCAGTGGGTGGTAGAGCAAATGAGCTTGGACTACCGTGGCCGGAATCTCGCTCAGTGGCATCGCCGCCCGATCGTCGCGGCAGATGCCATTGCCAGCAGTTGGGCGGAACTAGCGGTGCATTTTTCGCCCGATGCGGCGCACGCGCATCAATCGACGCCGTCACAACGGCCGCTTGAGCCCGCCTTCGCTTAAGACGGTTGTTGGGCTGCCTCGAGTGCAGCCGGATCAGAAAACCATGCGGGGAACGGGTCGCGCCAGGTGGCCCAAACCGCATCGCCCATCCGCATTTCTTCCGTTGTAAGCAAGCAATCGCGCAAGTCAGATTCTAGTCCTTCGCGATCCATTTCGACCCCGATGAAGACGATCTCCTGCCGTCGATCGCCAATACCTTCCTGCCAGTTCGCCTCAATCTCTTTCTTAAACTCAGGCTCATCCGGCCACTCTTCTTCCGGCACAACGGCCCACCAGTGGCCGCCGGGATTGAACTCGCAACATGTACCGACATGGGCCCACTGCCCAGCGATCTCACTCCGAGTCGCTAACCATAAGATGCCCTTGGAACGCAAGACACGCTTGATCCGATCTGCGTTTAGAAAATTCCATAAGCGTTCCGGATGAAACGGTCTGCGCGCCCGAAAAACGAATGATCCAATACCATATTCGTCGGTTTCTGGTTCGCGCTGATAACGAGGCTCACTCAGCCAGCCCGTCATCTCCGCAGCCACTTCCTCATCATATAGCCCCGTATTCAGAATGGTCGACGGCTCAACATTTCCTTTCACGGTACGAATGATCCGGGCGGATGGATTGAACTTATGCAACAGCGCCTCGAGTTGGTCGGCATTCTCGTTCGACACTAAATCGGACTTGTTCAAGAGGATGATATTGGCGAACTCAACCTGATCCATCAACAGCATGGAGATTGAACGCGCATCCATTTCGTCCGTTCCCAACTCGCGATCGCGCAGGTTCTCTTGCGACATCATCTCCATGGGAAAATGTAAGGCATCAATCACCGTCACCATCGTATCGATGCGCGCGACATCCCCCAGCGTCCGTCCCTCTTCGTCTTCAAACGTGAAGGTTTCTGCGACCGGCATGGGTTCAGCGATACCCGTTGCCTCGATCATGAGATAATCAAACGTGCCCTGCGCGGCTAAACGCGAAATCTCAATCAGCAAATCCTCGCGCAGGGTGCAGCAGATACAGCCGTTCTGCATTTTCACCAATTGTTCATCCACACGACTCAAGCCAGCGCCATCGCGAATCAAACTGGCGTCGATGTTGACTTCGCTCATGTCATTAACGATCACCGCGATCTTCAGACCGTGGTCTGAGCTGAGGATATGATTCAGCAAGGTGGTCTTGCCGGCACCAAGAAAGCCGGACAACACCGTGACTGGCAGCTTTGCAGATTTATCACTCATCGACTACGCCTTCTCAAATTTGCCGGCCTTCAGACAACGCACGCAGACGTTGGCTTTTTTCACGCGTCCGCCAGGCAACCGCACCGCAATCTTTTGCACGTTGCGCTTGAATGAGCGACGGGTAATTCCCGTCGTATGCAAACCGATGCCGCCCTTTTTCTTGGGCAAACCTTTACGTACGATGCTATTCCCTTTCGAAGTGATCGTCTTTCCACAGGCACAAACTGAACTCATAACTCGCTCCCTCTGACTAACCGAACTGAAAATTGACAGCGGCTATATTGAATTAGTGATAACTAGTTATCAATGAAAAACTTTGGCATGAACGGAGAAGGGTCAGGGGCATTCCGTTCTGCGCAAGGAATTTCTAATGAACGATTTGGACCCCATGTGAAGGGCGGAGCTCTGCGACGCCGCGATCTTGCATAGCCGAATACAAACTCTTGTGCGGCCTCCGGTCTCGCGGAGCTCGCCCCTCCAACTTGTTGGGATCTGTGTGTAATACCGGTTTCCAATACTTTTCGGTCTATTCTCCGAGGACGTGACGGAGCACGTCCCTCCAGAATGCTTCAGCAGTAACTGGTTCTGATTAGCGTGTACCGGAGGGGCAACCTCTGTGTTGCCCTGAGAATGTACCGAAAAGTTATAGCACCTGGTATAAGTGGTTCTCCGCAAGCGAGTCCGCGCAGAGAACTTATTGCCTCTGGGAGAAGGATTCGCATAGCGAATGGAGCGAAGGCAAACGATGCAACAGACTCGCCCCATTCGACATCTCGACGTGGTCCCTGCTCTATTTCGTAAAGCTCATGCTTCGGCGGGGCAAGCCCGCTGAGGAAGAGCCACTGGCCTCACGCCTCGAATTGCAGATCGTGCAGGCGACGATAAGTACCGCTATGCGCGAGCAGCTCGTCGTGCGTGCCGACTTCGACAATGCGGCCCTTGTCGAGCACGACGATGCGGTTGGCGTGCTGAATCGTTGACAGTCGATGCGCGATCGCAAACACGGTACGATTGGCCATCAGGTCGTCGAGGGCCGCCTGCACCAAGCGCTCGGACTCGGTATCCAGTGCGCTGGTAGCTTCGTCCAGAATCATGATAGGCGGATTGCGCAAAATCGCGCGCGCGATCGCCAACCGCTGACATTGCCCGCCCGACAAACGTACCCCTCGATCGCCGACGATTGTTTGATAGCCATCCGGTAATTCAGATATGAAATCGTGCGCATGCGCCCGCTTGGCCGCCGCGTCGATCGCGCTTTGATCCGCGTCATGCTGTCCATACGCGATATTGGCGGCAATGGTGTCGTGAAAAAGAAAGGTGTCCTGCGTGACCAAGCCCATCTGGCGGCGCAAAGAGGCCAAGGTATAAGTGCGGATGTCGCGACCATTGATTTTGACGGAACCGGACACAGGATCAAAAAAGCGCGGCAACAAGCTCACGAGCGTGGTCTTTCCGGACCCTGAACTGCCTACAAACGCGATACACTCGCCGGGCTTGACCTCAAAATTGATTCCATCCAATACCTTTTCCTGATCATACGCGAAGGCCACATCCTCGAACGTGATCTGTTTAATTTCTTCCGCTAAAGGCTGCGCATCTGGCTGATCCGCCACGGTTACGGTCTCGTCCAGCACCTCGAAAATGCGGTCGGCGGCGGCCGAACTCTGCTGAATCGCCAAGTGCACTTTACTGAGCCGCTTGACCGGGTCGTACAACGCCACCAAGGCCAAGCCGAACGTAAAGAAGGTTTCCATCGCCATGCCGGTGAGGTGGGCATAGACGAGAATCATCGAAATACCGATGATCGAGATCTCGATGATGATGGGCTCGATCGCGGCCCGCGCTTTGGCAACCTTCATTTGGCGTCCGAAGACATGACCGCATTGCTCGTTGAAGCGTTCCCGCTCATAGGCTTCCATGCCAAAGGCCTTCACCACCCGCACGCCGGCGATGCTTTCCTGTAGGATCGAGACAATCCCGGCCAGCCGCGATTGCGCTTCACGTGAGTTACGACGTACCCGTTTACCGAACAGCGCCACCGGCACAATACAGACCGGGAAAACGACCAGGCTGAGAAAGGCCAGCAAAGGGTCCAACCAAATCACGACGCCGATTAGAAAGATCAGCACAAACGGCTGGCGGACCAGATCACCCAACACACTGGAGACCGCGCCCTCCACCATCATGGTGTCATTGGCGGTACGCGAAATCAGTTCGCCCGCCTTGTTACGGCTGAAGTAGTAAACGGACAACTGTTGCAGACGATCAAACAGCGCCACGCGCAGGTCCAGCACGACGCGGTGCCCGACCCACTTGATGTAGTACATGCTGATGTAATAGCCGAGCCCGCGGATCAGCCCGAGAATCGGCAACACGGCGGCGACACCCAATATTGTGGTCCAGCCGAGCGTCTCGGGATCAAACAGCTCCGCCAATGTGTTCTTAATCGCGGGCAGGATGCCGGCGGTCGACCCAGCAAAAATAATACCAAAAATGGTGCCGATGGCGAGGCGGGTCCGGTAAGGCCAAGCGAACTTCAGCAGTCGCTTGTAGGTCGACCAATCCTGCTCTTGCAGCTTAGCCTTGCGCGCTGCGCTCATTGC
Organism: Kiritimatiellia bacterium; assembly: GCA_007125875.1. Taxonomy (GTDB): domain Bacteria; phylum Verrucomicrobiota; class Kiritimatiellia; order SLAD01; family SLAD01; genus SLAD01. The sequence continues at coordinate 4,933 of SLCI01000238.1, forward strand.
CCCAGTGTTTCAAGGTAGCGTTCGGCTTCCAGTGCGGCCATGCAGCCGGAACCAGCCGCCGTTATCGCCTGACGATACACCGCATCCTGCACGTCGCCCGCCGCGAACACGCCTTCGACATTGGTGCGGGTGTTGGTCGCCTTGATGTACCCGACATCGTCCATGTCAATTTGTCCGACGAACGGTTTAGTGTTGGGCTGATGCCCAATGGCCATAAAAAGGCCTTTAATGGCCAGCTCAGATTGCTCGCCGGTCTTGACGTTCTTCAGTTTCAGGCCCGTCACCTCACCCTTTTCGACGTCCAAGACGTCTTCCACGACGGTATCCCACAAGATCTTAATGCGGTCATGATCTTTGACGCGGTCGGCCATGATTTTGGAGGCACGAAACTCGTCGCGACGATGAATCAGGGTGATGTCCGACGTGAAGCGAGTCAAGAAGAGCGCCTCTTCCATGGCGGTGTCCCCGCCACCGACCACGGCGATGGGTTGGTCTCTATAAAATGCGCCGTCGCAGGTGGCACAGGAGGTCACGCCCCGCCCGATGAGCTTCTTTTCAGATTCCAGCCCCAGATACTTGGCGCTGGCCCCGGTAGCAATGATTACGGTAGCCGCCTCGATGACTTCGCCACCGTCCAGAATTAGGCGGTGCGCTCCCGACTTAAATTCTGCCGACTCGACCATGCCGAATCGGTAGCGTGTACCGAAACGCTCGGCCTGGCGTCGCATCACGTCCATGAGATCGGGCCCCATGATACCGTCAACAAAGCCAGGATAATTCTCGACTTCAGTGGTGGTGGTCAATTGTCCGCCGGGCTCGAGCCCTTCAATCACAAGGGGCTCGAGATTCGCACGCGCAGTGTATAAAGCGGCCGTTAGTCCCGCAGGACCCGTTCCAAGAATCACGACCTTTTCCATGCAAAAAACCTTTCCTTGCGACCACCGAACTCGTTACGAAGCAGACAGCGCGTAATAGCGCCAAGCCGCTTAATCTTCGGCAGGAATCACGATCGGCTCAGCGTCCGCCGGAGCGATGGGTGTTGGCGACGGTGACCCCATGTCGAAGTCGGGTGTCGTGACCGGTGCCTCGACGGGTACTGTCGTCGCTTCAACAGGCGCGGGCTGCTGCTCCGTTGCAGGAGCCGGCGTTGTCGCGGGTGCTTGTTCGGTTGCCATCGGCTGAGGCTGCGCCGTCGGTTGCGTGGGGCGCATGTGAGCGTCCATCAACGTTTGATCGTGCGTCCGGGCGGACAGAATGGCCAACCCAACGGTATTTAGCATAAACAGAATCGCCAAAATGACGGTGCCCTTGGTCAGCACGTTGCCTGCACGGGAACCGAACAGCGAATCATTACCGCCTCCGCCACCAAAGGCGAGACCCAAGCCGCCGCCTTTCGCCTTTTGGATGAGGATGATCCCCACCAGCAACACGCTGATGATGACCTCCACTGAAATCATAATTGCTCGTAATACCATCATAATCGCGTTCCTATCGCCTACATGGCTGCTTTGACTATGTCCACAAAGGAGCGGGCATCCAACGCCGCTCCGCCAATCAAGCCGCCATCAATATCGGGCTGACTCATCAGCTCCGGCGCGTTCGACGGCTTCATGCTACCACCATACTGGATGCGCACCGATTGTGCCAGTGATTCGTCCGCCATCGATGCGATCACTGTGCGAATGAAAGCGTGCACTTCCTGTGCCTGCTCCGGCGTCGCGGTGCGACCCGTACCGATAGCCCAAACGGGCTCGTACGCGATCACCACATCCGCCCACTCACGGGCGGACAATCCAGCTAGGCTGCCACGCACTTGCTCTTCGACCACGGCTTCTGTTCGGCCCGCATCGCGATCCTCCAGCAATTCGCCAACGCATACGATCGGACGCAAATTCGCGGCCAGCGCAGCTTTCACCTTCTTGTTCACGATCTCGTCGGTCTCATGGAAGTAGGCGCGACGCTCGCTGTGGCCGAGAATGACGTAGTGACAGAACAGTTCCCGCAGCATGCCCGCGGAAATTTCGCCCGTGTAGGCACCCGAAGCTTCCCAATGCATGTTCTGCGCGCCCAAATCCAGATGCGTGCCGGTCACGGCATCGCTGACGGCCTTCAACGCGGTGAAGGGCGGGCAAAAGACCACATCAACTTCGCTACAATTCGCCAAGTCACGCTTCACATCGTCCACCAAGGCAATCGCCTCGGTAACGGTCTTGTTCATTTTCCAGTTACCCGCAACAATCGGTTTTCTCGTCGCCATATCTCTCCTTTTCGCAAATGGCCGTTCAGGTTGAGATGAAACGGCATTGCTCGTCAATGTGATTATTTATCGGTCAAGGCGGTCACGCCCGGCAAGTCTTTGCCTTCCAGAAATTCCAAACTCGCGCCACCGCCGGTGCTGATGTGGGTCATTTGATCCGCCAAGCCCGACTGATTGACGGCGCTGACGCTGTCCCCGCCACCGATAATGCTGACACAATCGGCCTCAGCGACCGCTTTCGCGACCTCCAAGGTCCCCGCAGCAAAAGGACCCATTTCGAAACAGCCCATCGGCCCGTTCCACACAACCGTCTTGGCTCCCTTGATCTCAGCCGCATAGGCCTTGATGGTTTCCGGACCGATATCCAACGCCATCCAGCCATCCTTGATGCCGTCTACACCGACCACTTCGGTCTGGGCATCGGCGCTAAAGGCATCCGCGATGACATGATCAACCGGTAACAGCAGCTTGACGCCAGCGGCCTTCGCTTTTTCAAGAATCTCACGGGCCAAATCGATCTTGTCCGCTTCCACCAGCGAGGAACCCACCGGCACGCCTTGCGCGGCAAAGAAGGTGTACGTCATACCGCCACCAATTAACAGCGCATCGACCTTGCCCATCAGATTCGTAATGACATCGATTTTGCCACTGATCTTCGCGCCACCCAAAATCGCGACAAAGGGTCGCTCAGGGTTGGCCAGCGCATTGCCTAAGTACTCAATTTCTTTTTCTAACAATAAGCCGGCTGCACTCTGATCAAAGAATTTGGTCGCAACTGCCGTCGAAGCGTGTGCGCGGTGCGCCGCACCGAAGGCATCGTTAATATAGATGTCACCCAAGTCAGCCAACTGGCGCGCAAATGCGAGTTGCTTTTCCTTCATCTCGGCTTTGGCTGCGGCCTTCTCTTCGTCCGACGCGTCCTCCGCCAGTTTGGCCTTGCCTTCTTCTTCGGCATAGAAGCGCACGTTTTCCAGCAGCAGGACCGATCCCTTGGCCAAACCATCCACCTGCGCCTTGACGGCGTCACCGACGCAATCGGTGGCAAATGAGACCGGCGCATCAATGCAGGTGGCCAAATAATCGGCCACGGGCTTCAACGAGAAATCGGGGTTGGGCTTACCTTTTGGACGACCAAGATGGCTCATCAAGATCACCGCTTCGGCACCTTGCTCGAGCGCAAAATTGATGGTCGGCAGCGCCTTTTGAATGCGCGTATCATCCGTCACCCGGCCATTATCGAGCGGCACATTAAAGTCTACTCGCATGAGGACTTTCTTGCCCTTCACGTCTACATCACGAATCGAAAGCTTATTCATACCCTTTTCCCTACTACTACTTGCTGGTCACGTATCACGTACTACTAATTCTGTTTATCGACAAATCATCATCAAAAAACGGGGCGGTCCGGCGCGTGCCGGCCCCGCCCCGCTTTGACGATGTTCAATCGGTTGTCTTAGCCCGCGTCGACGCTGGACATATGGACAATCAAGTCGAGCAACTTGTTCGAGTAACCCCACTCATTGTCGTACCACGACACCAGCTTAACAAAGTTATCGCTTAGCGCGATACCGGCATCGGCATCAAAGACCGAGGTGCAAACCTCACCGATGAAATCGGATGAAACCACCAAATCCTCGGTGTATTTCAGAATGCCCTTCATCGGGCCTTCCGAGGCAGCTTTGATCGCGGCCTTGATTTCATCGTAAGACGCGCCCTTTTCGAGGCGGCAGGTCAAATCTACGACCGACACGTTGATGGTCGGCACACGAAACGCCATACCGGTGAGCTTGCCGTTCAAGTCCGGAATCACTTTGCCCACCGCTTTTGCGGCACCGGTGCTGGACGGAATGATGTTATGCGCCGCCGCGCGACCACCACGCCAATCCTTCTTAGAAGGACCATCGACGGTCTTCTGGGTCGCCGTCATGGCGTGAACGGTGGTCATGAGACCTTCGACAATGCCGAAGTTGTCATGCACAACTTTGGCCAACGGAGCCAAGCAGTTGGTGGTACAGGAAGCGTTCGAGACGACGTTCATGTCGCTGGCATATTTCTCTTGGTTCACGCCCATGACGAACATCGGCGCATCGGAAGAAGGCGCAGAAATGATGACCTTCTTGGCGCCGCCCTTGAAGTGCGCGCCCGCTTTTTCAGTGGTCGTGAACACGCCGGTGGACTCTACCACGTAATCGGCGCCACAGGAGCCCCACGGAATCTGAGTGGGATCCATTTCACCAAACACCTTGACCGGCTTACCGTTGACGAGCAGATCCGTACCGCTGACTTCAACCGTGCCCTTAAAGGTGCCGTGAACAGTGTCATACTTAAGCATGTACACCATGTAATCCAAATCGATGAACGGATCATTGATACCCGTGACTTCGACTTGATCATTCTCAACCGCCGCACGGAACACCAGACGCCCAATGCGCCCGAATCCGTTAATTCCTACTTTGATCGACATATATACCTCTCCTTCATTAGGTTAGCTTGAATCATAGACCGAATCGTAAAAAAGCTGTTACGCGGGCTTCCGTCGCAATCTGCGCTGAGCGCAGCGGAATTCATTACAGTCCCGCGTACACTACACAAGCACCCCAACCGGGTCAATCGCTGAATTGCGAGAAATATACGAGTTTTGGGGCGATAAAAGGGGGTCTTGAAAGTCTAGATATAATCCGGAACGAAGCGCTGAGGCAGGCCCCGAGCTTCATCTCGTAATCATAATCCTAATCTTACGCAAAATCGACCACGGAGATGCCGAGCTGGTGCTCGGCGTTCCCGGGGTACTCGAACGAGAGTTGTGGGTCTTGCACTCGCAGACGCAAATCGTGAACCGTAATCGCCGACTGCGGAGGGTCGGCCTACAACGGCTCCGGCGGAGCCAGCCAGCTGACCGGGATGCCATATCGCGAATCCCGTTTCACAAATCTTGCATCCCGCCTCACCGCAGCAGGTCGAGCATTTCGGGCAAGATTTCGGCATAGCGGTGCGCAAGTTGATTCGCCAGGTCCGGATCGCCCAACCTGCGCGTCAGCAAAATATCCATACGTGAGGCGGCGAGCGCATCATTCTCGTGATAACTCCCCCACCCCCCTGAACCGAAGCCTTCGTCATCTACGTCATGCGGGCGCCGAGCTAAACCAAGTTCAGCCGCTCGCCGAAAATCGTCGCGCGC
>SLCI01000227.1 GCA_007125875.1 Kiritimatiellia bacterium
AATATCCAGCACAGATTGGTCTATCAAGTTCTTCAAGAGATTAAGACTGTGAAAGTGATACGCATGTGGACCCATTATGAATAGGGGCGAACCAGTCAATGCAGGCTACAGTTGATTCGCGGGCGGGCGATTTTTGAACAGGACTAAACACAGGGCCGCGTATCACGCGCCGCCTCATGCTTAACGTTCTGTCATAGAAGATGACTAAGGATATCATTGTCACGATCGTGGCATACCTGGTAACGGTGGTATCGTTTCTTGTGTGGATATTCATTCGCAAGCCGGAACACATCCCTCTCACCAAGGCGACCGCCTTTGCCATTTGCCTGCGATCTGTGCCTCTGTTTTTGGTGCTCTTCCTGGTCTGTCGTTCATTTAATATAACGGTGGTCTTTGGCCTTGCGCTCCTTGCCGCCATCGGTTTCCTCACGCTCGGGGCGTTCGGCTACGGAGGTCTACCTGGTTTGGCACTTTTCTACGTTGTACAGCAGTGGATTCTCGGGTGGCCAGACCGCGCTCTCCTTGTGAACGCGGTATCGCTAGAATCGAATCAGACGACAGGAGGGCCAGACCCGTTGATCGGTCACTCTGCTCGTACTACAACACCACTTCGACCTATGGGCAAAGTGGCGGTCAACGGGAAGGAACTAGACGCTTTATGTGAATTCGGATTCCTTGAGCAAGATCAAGAAGTAGAGATTGTCGGCAAGAGGGGCTATACATTAATTGTCACACCAAAAGATGGAGAGACATAATCAGAATATATGAAGCCGCTAATTACAACCCCAACAGAGCAAGAGATTGCTCGAATCGTTTTCCTGTGCATCCGCTAGTGACTCGGCGCCGCGTCGTGGCACGAGCTGAGTCGTGACCACTAACCATAGCTTATACGCTATCGCAGGGAATGCATCGAATAAAAGCAATAGCTTATAAGCTATTATATAAACCTATCGCCTAGCTCCTCTGCTGTCGCATGGTTCCTTTTCGTAGCCTAACCGCGACGGGAAAAATCGCTACGCTGACTTGCAAATCCGTCGGTTATGAGGCCTAGTTTAGATCATTGCGATAACATCGGACATCATGTCAATCACTGGATCTGGTACGCTGTATGGTGAAAGAGAAATAAGGAGTTTTAGATGAAGAATATTTGGATATGCGGGTTGTTTGTTGCTGTTTTCACTTTTGCTATAGAATCCCGAGCCTGCACGCGGGTTGTATATTTTGGGCCCGAACAAACGGTTCTTACGGGTAGAACCATGGACTTTGCTATAGATATTCCTGCCAATCTGTGGCTGTTTCCGCGGGGCATGGAGCGACACGGGCAGGTGGGGCCAAATTCTCTGCAGTGGGTATCGCGCTACGGCAGCATTGCCGCTAGTTCATGGGACATTGCAACGCCTGACGGAATGAATGAGAAAGGATTGGTCGCGAATATGTTATGGCTGGTCCAATCAGAATACCCGCCTTTCGATAAAGACGGAGATGCTACGGGGCTAACCATTGCGGCCTGGGCGCAATATGTGCTCGACAATTTTGCGACGGTAAACGAAGCCGTTGAGTCATTACGCAAAGAGGAGTTCGTCGTTGTTACCGATTTTATCCCCGGAACAGACAAGTTCACGACGGTGCATCTTTCGCTATCTGATGCGACCGGCGATAGTGCGATTCTTGAGTACGTAGAAGGCAGGTTGGTGATTCACCATGATTCCGCTTACCAGGTGATGACCAATGATCCGCTATTCGAAGAGCAGCTGGCGATTTCAAGCTATTGGCGAAACATTCCGGGAACTGTCTTCTTGCCCGGAAGCAACCGGGCTTCCGATCGATTCGTGCGGGCTTCCTACTACATCAATGCGATCCCGCAAACCAGCGATCCCCTTCTTTCCGTAGCCAGTGTATTCAGTGTCGTCAGAAATGTATCGGTCCCGTATGGAATATCCACCGAAGGGCAGCCCCACATATCCAGCACACGTTGGCGAGTGGTCGCTGACCAGTCACGCTCGGTGTACTACTTCGAGAACGTGCTGACTCCCAATGTCCTCTGGGTGGACCTAAACCAGGTGAATTTTTCAGCGGGCGAACCGGTCAGGAAGCTTGTTCTGGACGCTGGCCAAGTGTACGCAGGCAATGCGCTTGAACACTTTATAGAGACAGAGCCGTTCGAATTCCAAGGGCTATAATTCCGCGACAAGGCCCTACCGCAGATGTCGCTTACGTGTCACTGCTAATCCAGCGATCGGCTGGAGGCGTAAAGCACATTTCATATTCGCTCCTCCAGTAGACGCTAAGCAGAACCATTTACTGCAGGAGCATTTCGGAGGGGCGAAGTCCGTTGCATCCTCGGAGCATGGACCGAAACGTATTGGAAGCGGGCATTAGTATGAAGCGCGCAATACGTGGGTTACGCCCACGTGTTAACCATCAGCTGATGCAGGTCGGTATTCTTCATGAAGGCTCGGATACCTTCACTGCCGGGCCCAAATGCGGCCAACTCGGCGTGATCGGAAGTGTGTCTGCCCCCTGCCCAACCAACATCTGTTTCGTTGGCGATAATTTGCCCCAGCAAGGCATTCGCATTCGACGACCGATAATAGGGCGCTTCGTACTCTCCTCGCAGCGCGGATAGGAGCAGCTTGACGCGATTACGGCTGACGCCGACTTTGGTGACATCTCCGATGGCCTCCCAAATGGCACCCAATGAAGATTCTGCATTGATGCGATTAAAAATAGCTTCATGGGTGCCGCGAAACTTGCTGAGTGTTTCAAACCGATAGCGCCCACCCTGCCAACCGGAGTTCAAGCCGGGGTTGGCATTGCCATGGTCCGTTGTCACGATCACCAGGGTGTCACCGTCAGCCTCGGCGAATTCCACCGCGGCGCCAATGGCATCGTCAAACGCCAACTGATCAAATACTAAGCCGCCGATATCATTGTTATGCGCCGCATGATCCACTCGCGCTCCTTCGATCTGCACGATGAAGCCGTTAGGATTTCGATTGAGCACCTGCAGGGCTGAGCGCGTCATGTCAGCAAGACTCGGCACGTGCTTTGCGAGGTCGTCATTGTTGATGCGATCGAGTTCATAAGGAAGCAGACTGTCGGCAAACAGTCCGAGCAGCTTGTCGGTATCCTTATCGATGGCTGCGGCGAGTTCTGCTGCATCCATGGCGAGCGTGTATCCGGCCTCACGACATTCATCGATCAAATCGCGCTCATCATCCCGCCGAGTGGCCTTAAAGTGGTTCTGCCCCCCGCCCAATAACACGTCAACCTCTCGCTCAATGTATTGCACCGCGATGTCATCTTCCTGCCAACGATTTCGGATATTGGCAGCAAATCCGGCTGGTGTCGCATGCGTGACTGTCGCCGTAGTTACCAGTCCCGTCGCCTTGCCGTGTTGTTTTGCTGTCACCAGAATAGGCTCATAGGCTTCTCCGTTCGGGCCCATATTGACGGTGTCGTTATTGACACGGCGGCCACAGCCCCAAGCTGATGAGGCCGCAGCGGAATCGGTAACGATGTTGTTTCGCGAGGCCGTATCCATCAGCCCGCGCGAAACCTTGCCTTCCTCGTACAAACGGATCCAATGGGAAGGCCGTCCATCACGCCAGCGCAGATACTGATCCGCAATGCTCAATGTGCCGGAGCTCATACCGTCGGAAACCAGGAAAATGATATTACGGGGCTTGGCCGAAGCTCGCGCTGTCGCAACCTCGCCGGCAGCGGCATTCGCTAACGGCCAACCACCACCCGCAGCTAACGCCGTTGCAGCCCCCCCAGCTTTCAGGAATGTACGTCTATTCATCTGAACCACCCATCAATAGGACCGCTGCCATTGGCGACAGCGGATCAGGACAACTATTTGATCATAGTCTTTGCATTGAACGTGTAATCATACAATCGGCACATTGAAACACAAACAGAAAGCCATTCGCATTCCCAGCCTACTGCGCGATTAACTTGGACTTTGCCTGCCTAATTGTTAATCCTTGGCTCTCTTTCGCGGCCTGCTCGTAGGTGGCGATTTGGCCCGTTAATGATGTTCAGCCCGAAAATTCCAAGGAACAATATGAAAAATCTGCTGCTCTACATTTTACTGACTGCCGTGATAACCACCACGCTAACGGCTCCTGCTATTGCGTCCGATGCGACTACCCGAGACGGTGTTTTCATTCACGTGAGTAGCGGGCCGGAAGCGCCACATCGCTTACTGATGGCCCTGAATATGGCCAATATGATGGCGGGGGATCACGATGTGTTGGTCTATTTTGATATCGATGCTGTTCACGCGGTGCTAAAGGATGCTGCCGAAGTCACGTATGCACATTTTCCGAGTCTGCACACGCAGCTGCAGGCACTTAAAGCTAAAGGCGTTACGCTAATGGCTTGTCCGGGCTGCCTCAAAGCGGCAGGAAAAGCGGCGGATGATCTTGCTGACGGCATTCAGCTTGCGGATAGAAGTCAGTTCTTCTCTTTTACTGAAGGACGAATTCTGTCGCTCGACTACTAAGTCTGGCAACTAAACGACATAGAATCTCCGCTGGCCGAGCGATGTGGCAGTGTTTGAAAGGCAAAGGTATCATGACGATTCAACAGGTAGTGACGCGCATGAAAGATAAACTCAGCATCGTACTTGTTCTGGCCGCCCTCCTTTCCGGCTGTACACCGAATGACTTCATTCGACGCAGCATGGACCGGATGGCACCGACTGAAGATGTGGAGCTTGCTCACAAGAGCTTTTCAGCCATTCGATCAGGCGATTTTGCGACCATGATCGAGCTCTTAGATCCGCAATTCATCACAGAGGAGACGGAATCCGACCTAATGGAGATGGCTGCTCTCTTCGATCAAGGAGAGCTGCTGTCGACAGAATTGGTCGGTTGTAATGTCCATTCATCCAGAGACGGAAGGCGATCGCACCTGAGCTATCAGTACGAATTTGCGGATGGGTGGGTACTGGCGAGCATTATGATTGATACGGATGGTGACGAACGCAGCGTGTTCGGAATCAATGTGCATCCACTTCCTGCGGCACTAGGAGAAATCAATGCATTCACGCTCGAGAATAGAGGAGCGCGACACTACATCATGCTGGCGCTTGCCGTGGCGATTCCGATATTCATCTTTTGGACCGTGTATCTATGCGCCCGCTCAAAGATCGAAAAGAAGGCGCTCTGGATTTTCTTTATTTTGCTTGGCATTATGCGCATTCAGCTCAACTGGACCACGGGCCAGATGGGTTTCCAACCGATTGGATTCCAAATTCCAGGTGCAGGAATCTCGAAGATGGGACTTTATGCCCCTTGGATCCTGACCGTATCGGTTCCGCTGGGAGCAATCTGGTTTCAGCTCAAGCGATTTAAATTATTATCAGCAGATGCGCACCCGCACAGCGAGCAATCACCGCCGAACACCCCGCCCTCGAGGCCACCCGACGCGTGAGGAAAGACAAGCCGGTGCGCCTTTACTGATTGTCGGCCACACGATTCGGCATACCGGCAGAGGCCTGAGCTTATCGGCTTGCGCGGGCTGACTGAAATCGCATCAAAGCAAAACCAACAGCGGCTGGCGAAACGCAAACGACTATTGCACTACCGATCGAGTTTGACAAACGGCGATCCACAAATAAATCAACTGGTCCGTTAAACGGTGGACCTGCCGACCGGAAAAGGAATCCACGTCCTAACCCGGCCGGCAGGACTCGGCTCCCGGTTTATTGGAATAGCGCTCAGTGCCCAGCCATCGATGCGTCAAGAAGACTTGGATTTAATGCTGTATTTGGGATAGACTTCGCCTGAGTGTTGTGCGTGATGGAACTTACGAGGTGGTTATGGACCCTGTTCTCGTCGGCGAGCAAATTGCGAATCTGCAAATCCTAAATCAGTTTCTGCTCTCCCTTTTTCTGCTCATCCCGATGGTGCTAGTCGCACGCACAACGGTGGCCGGAACACGCTACTCCCCGATCCTGATCATCGTCGTGTTTGGCTTGATGCTGGGTTATGTGATGACAGCCAGCGGCGTGTCCTCGCCGGGACTACCCCACTTTTCACTAATCGATTTGATCAGTCGCACCACGGTGGTGGTGCTGACGGTAACCTTTTTTGTCGGTGGCCAAGAACTGCGCAAACTTATGAGCGGTATTCAGCTGCCGCCCGACGAAATGGTGATTCCCTCGTCGGAAGAAACAGTCCTAGGCACGGGCCGCACACAACTGATTTTTATCATCCGCTCCTTCTTCCTGCTGGTTGGGATTGAATCGTTGTATCGCCTGATAATGGGGATCGAGATGGGTGACCTGAGTCGCTCCTATCCACTGATTGCGTATCTGGGCTTGGTGGGGTCAGTCATACTGATTGATCACAAGGCGCAAGTCGCGAATAAGCGGAGATACATCAAAATGGGACTGGCCGAAATTGTGGGGATTTTATCTGTCCTGATGGTTGCGCAGGTTATCGCACTGTGGATACGACAATGGATCGCCCTGCCCCAGATATTCTTCGCCATGGTGCTGTCCGCCGGTCTCGGCGCAATGCTTTATCGGTGGCGTTTTGGGCCAACCATTCGTGCGCTTCTTTTCGCCGGTATCCCGGTAGTGTTGGCGGCCAACTTCATGATTGGCGGTTCACGCATATCCGAAGCGTTCGCGATAACCGGGGTCAATGCACTGCTTGCTTACGGGTTCTTTGGACAAATTGTGTGGATGTTCGGAGGTATCGCTTTATTGATGTGGTTTGGCAAGACCGATCATGCCCGCAATCTGGCGCCGGGGATGGCCGGTTCGCTTTCGCACTCCGGCCTGACGGGTGCCTGTACAGCCGGTGATCTGGGCTCGATTGCCGCCAATCGTGCGCCGATCATGATTAATATCCCGTTCTTTGGGCACGTCTTCGTATTTTCCATTTTGGCCATCAGCGCAAGACAAGAACAACTCTACTTGGGTCCCTCCTTGTTGGTGGTCTTAATTGGCATCGTGCTCACGATCATTGCCCTGCGCTCCATGAGCCGTGCGGATGGGCAGGATGCCAAGGAGGTGCGGGCCTTGATGCAGTTTTCGTTCGGCTGGCAGTTATGTGCCGTCTTTGGTGGCTTTCTGCTCTTGCACGCGGCCGGCGTCCCTTTGAATTTCACGGCGATGGGCGTGTCATCAAGCATCTCGCATTTCGGTCTATTCGCCGCCACCCAAGGGGGGATGTTCGGCGATGAGGCGGCCGCCCTAATCCCCTTCGTCTTCTCGATGCCGTTTCTGGTGCATCCGCTGGTCTTCTTCATGTTCGGCCGAGCGATGGAACGAGACGGCCAGATGCCCCGCGGCCCGGTCTATCTCCTGGCAGCCATCGGCGTGGTGGGCATTCTGTATGCTCTCTTCATCGGCGGCTAGAGCAGTTTAGATTGAAGCGTAACCGCGTCCTTTAGCGCGCCGATTTATGGTCGCAGCAAGATCTTCCACCGCCTAACGGCGGCAGCTACGGAATTTCTTCAAATACTCTGGCCCACTGCAACCAAGCCAAGGTGAAGCAGAATAGAAGCAGCAAGTAGAGCAGTTGCCGATTGAGCTTACCGTAGATCCAATGCCGGTCCATCGAGACGAGCAACGGGAAGCGCCGATAAATGGGTCGCGCCAGGAACAGGGCGGCGACTCCCACGATCCAATCGGGTAAGGCCGATGTCGGCACCAAACCCGTCGCCAACGAGGCCAGATGGAGATCCTGCGTATTGATCACCCAAGCGACAAAGAGTAAACCCACCAAAGGCTAATACGCCATAGCGTTTGTCGCCCAGACGGATCGGCTGTCCAGCAGCAGTGGATTCGGGTTGTGCAAATTCGTTGAGGCCAATCACATCGGATTGCCTATACATTCAAAGTGGGTGTACGCTTGATGGCAAACAGACCACGTTACGGGACCTAACATCCATGCCTGCGGATTCAATCGCGATTCGTATAGATCGAGTGCAGCCGACTCAGATGGGTCGCTTGATGAATCTGTATATTGATCTCTTCCACGATCGCGAACCGTTAACACGCAGTGTTGGCCTGACTCGAGAACGCATGATGGAGTTTGCGCAGGCGATGTACGCAGCAGAAGAGATCGGTGCGCGCTCCCAGCAGTACTGCTGGCTGGCACGGGCGGGTGCCATGCAAAACTCGGCCGTTGGTTTCATTTTCTGTGATGATCCGGCGGCAGCGGGAAACGAACCCGCGTTACCAGGCAACCTGACAGATCAAGAGCGTGAGCAGGTATCCCTGATGCTTTCCCTGCTGAAAGCTGTCCGTAGGCCCAAGCAAGATCAGATCACAGCGAAAGCGGGGAAATGCCTGCATATCGCGGCCGTCGGTGTGAGCCCCGAATATGAAGGCCACGGTATCGCAACCCGCCTTTTACAAGCGGCTCTCGCGGATGCCGCGGCACAAGGCTTTACCCATGCTTTCGCGGAATGTACCAGCAGTGCATCACGTCGATGTCACGAAAAGAGCGGGTTCCGCTGCTTGCATACCGTGGATTTGAGTGAGTTTTCGGCGCGTGGCGTGCGACGGGTCCCCGACAATGAACTTGAACTTCATCTCCTCTGGAAAGACTTAGCGGACACACCCTGATCATGTCGATGAATCGGAACATCTCGAGTGCCTTGCAAAATGACCTGTTTCAGGCCTTGGTCGACAGCAGGCCTGGCAAGCAGGCGATTGTCGCCATTGATGCGCCGAAACAGTCCGTTCAGTGGATCGGCGCAGCGGGCGTGAACGCTGCGGGCGAAGCTGTCACGAAAGAGACGCCCTACTTCATCGCCAGCATTGACAAGCTATACAATGCCACTATCGCGATGAAACTGATGGAGGCCGACCAACTGGACTTGGATAAATCCATCTGCGACTACTTGCCGGACGCGATTACGCAGGGGTTGCATCTACTGGAGGGCAAAGATCGTACCGCCGCGATTACAATTCGTCATTTGTTGACTCATGCCTCTGGCCTGCCGGATTGGTTCGAGGATTATCCCAAGCGAAGTCCTTCCCTCGCGGACATCGTTTTCGAAGAAGGAGATCGGGAGTTAACGAGGGACGAGCTTTTCGGGCATGTTCGGGACCGACTCAAGCCGCACTTTCCTCCGCAGGATCTGACAAAGACGCGTCAGAAGATTCGATATTCCGATACCAATTTCATCTTGTTGGCCGAGATCATCGAAGCGGTGACGGGCCAACCATTGCATGAGGTGCATCAACAACTACTCTACGAACCGCTTGGTCTGTCTCACACCTATTTTCTCAATCATAGCTCACCGCTATCCCCCACCCCGCCGCCCATGGTGCTGCGGGTCAAGGGCGAACCGCTGCATATCCCTTTGCTGGTTCAATCGATCAAGGGCATCTACAGCACAGCAGCGGACATGATGCGATTCATTCGCTTACTGATGAAGGGAGACGTGTTCGAAAAACCCGAGACCCTTGCGACAATGATGAACGGCTGGCGACGATTCGGGTTGCCGCTGGATAAGGCCGCACTGCGATCACCCAACTGGCCGATCGAATACGCGATGGGAATGATGCGTTTCCGCGTGCCGCGCTTGTTTACGCCTTTCGCGCCCATTCCGGCCGCATTCGGTCATACCGGCTCAACAGGCTGCTGGCTTTTCTACTGTCCCGAGCTGGATGCTGCGCTATCCGGTTCAGTGGAAGATGCCACAGCGGGGCCCGTACCCTTCCAGACGGCGCCCAAAATGTTGAGGCTACTGTCCCAGCTTGGGTAACGGCCCACACTCGAGCGGCGATACCAGTTGCCAATGCTCTTCAGTGCGCTCTTGGTTTCAGTAGTGGGGTTGATTCGCGTGCACTGGAGGGGCAACCTCTGGAGGCCGTCTCAAAATCATTGAGACTCGAGTAGAAATGCCCCCAGCGGGCTTGTCCCGCTGGAGCAAAAGATTCAAGAGATGGCGGGGCTTAAGATCAGGAAGTCGGTTGGAGCGAGTCCGGCGCGTTCGCTGTATTCGCTCCAATCATTTGAGAAGTAATTTGCATCGTGGCCCCAATAAAAAACTTCCGCTCCAGCGAGACAAGCTCGCTGGGGGCGCAAAGCAAGCTTCTTACCCGAACGGTCTTATCTCCGAGCAGAGGCCCGGATCCTGAGGAATTGGCGGTCGGCGTCTTCCGTATCCACAACGAATGAAGCACGGTTACGGGTCGCACCGGCGATTTCCTCGGCGGTCACGTTTGCTTCAAAAGCGTCGAGATCCGTAGCGGTTTCTACTATCGTCCTGCGCGGCCGTGGTGAACCGAACAGGGCCTCTGCAATCAACTCGCCCCCACTCATCGCCATGCCATCGATCTCAACGGG
>SLCI01000221.1 GCA_007125875.1 Kiritimatiellia bacterium
CACGCGCGGCCCGTCAGCGCGATCCTCTTTAATGATCACGCTGCTCGATCGCACGCCAGCACCGAAGTGAAAGATGTTCCAATTGATGCCGGCGGCCAGCTCGGCGTCGTAGATGCTGAAATCCTGCACCACACGGGGAAAATTGCTGCGGACAAAATCATACTCTCCATACAGCAGGAATCCGCGCACCCAGTATTGATCACCTCGACTTAACACCGCCGAAGGTCCATACATCAGTGCACGATCCAATGCGCGGGGTTCGGCATACCAGAGCTTCAATCCGGCATCGACATACCAATCAGCCAATGCGTTACCCGACATGACGAGCAGGGCCCCGGTAAGTACAACTAGTTTCAACTTGCGCATGATCTTCTCTCCTTACATAGCGTCAGACTACTGGGATGCTTGCACATCAAACGATTCTTTTCAACTGGGATCGTCGGCGAAGGGTTACATGATCTCTTGGATCTCGACCGGACATTCAGGAATGGATTTCAGGAATAAGCGACCATACCGCTTGGAGACAATCCGACGATCGAGCACCGCAATGCAACCTTCGTCTGTCCCCGTCCGAATGAGTCGACCGACGCCCTGCCGAAACTTCAGAATGGCCTCAGGTAACGAGTACTCCATGAACGGTTCTCCGCCCTTCTCTTTGATACGATCCATCCGCGCTTTAATCAGCGGCTGATCGGGAACAGCAAACGGCAAGCGTGTGATGATCACGTTGCGCAAGGCGTCACCCGGCACGTCGACGCCCATCCAAAAACTGTCCAACCCAAACAGCACCGCGCCCGGATACTTTTTGAATGCTTCCAGCATGGCATGACGCGATAATCCGTCGCCTTGCATCAGCAAACGAATATTTTGATCTGCGAAGAAATCGCGCGTCTTGGAGGCCACATCCCGCATCAGGCGATCACTTGTAAACAGCACAAAGGCATGACCATTGGTTTCGCCAGCGTAATGCTGTACGGCCCGAGCACAGGCTTTCGGATACTCCTCCGCATCATTCGGCTCAGGCATATCCTTCGGAATTAGAATGCGCATTTGGCGGGCATAATCGAACGGTGAACCAACACTCAACTCATCGCAGTCGAGCGCTCCCACGCGTTGCTTGAAATAGCCCAAATCGCCCGCGACCGATAAGGTGGCACTGGTCATAACGACACATGGGACTTCAGCAAAGAGTGTGGTCTCGAGCGCAGGCCCGACTTCAATCGGAGCCGCGTAACAGATCAATTGCCGCCGACGCGTGCCCTGCTCTTCAAGCCAGTAGACATGATCATCGCAGGATTGATTAATGAAGGCATGCAAGGCATTGCGCATTTCTTCGCCGCGCCGGATACAGGACTGTAGTTCCGCGCCGAGTTCGGTATTATCCGTTTCATCCGCCAACACCTTGAGGGAGCGAATCAGTCGGTCCATTCGATCCGGCATCTGTGTACGCAGCGTTAACGGTTGCGGAATTACGCGCTGGGTTTGGCCCCGCTTGGCGAACTGGGCCCATTGATCCAGTTCGGTGAAAAACGCCAGGATTTCGTCCCACAGATCATTCACCAGACGAGTCGCTTCCCCAGCCCTCAGATAGGCCAGCAACCCTTTGTTATTGTCGCGACTGAAGAGGCGACGCAACCAATGATCAAACATGTATTGCGATAACCGGATCCCTAGGTGATCAGAAGCAACCGATTCCATCTGGTGCGCCTCATCAATGACGAGATAACGATAATCGGGCAGAAACGAGCCGCCGGCAGCGCGCATCGCCAAATCCGAGAACAACAAATGATGATTCACGATCAGGAGATGAGCATCCGCGACATTGGCCCGGGCCCGCATGAGGAAGCAGGGTTTGTATTCCGGGCATTTCTGCCACAAACAATTACCATGCTCGCAGCAAACGGCGCTCCACACGTCATGCGAGGGCTGCTCATCCATGTCCTGCAAGCTGCCTTCCTGTGTGGTGGTCGCCCAGTCTTGAATGTAGTCCAGCTGCGCGGCCTGCCCCGTTTTGAACAGATCATCCTCCATGTGGCGCGTACGGGCGAGGCGGCGCAGACAGAGATAATTTGAGCGCCCCTTCACCAGCGCCGCCTTAAATTCGACGCCAAGGTGCTCTTGTAAAAACGGGATATCCTTATACATCAACTGCTCTTGCAAGCTGATGGTGTAGGTCGACACCACCACCTGCGCGTTACGCTCAACGGCCGCAAGGATGAGCGGCACGAGGTAGGCAAAACTCTTGCCGACGCCCGTCCCGGCCTCTACGGCTAGATGTGTTTGGCGCTCGACTGCGTCGGCCACCGCGCCAGCCATCTGCTGCTGTTGCGGGCGATGTTCAAAGGGATGCTCCGCGTCCTGACGTGCAAGAGCGAGGCCGCCGTCCGGACGGAAAAACGCATCGACGGCATCACGAATTTCGAGGCCGGCATGGTCTTCACTGGTCGGCGTGCGAGGGGCAATCATGAGTCAGGGGCCGGTGCACGGTGACGGCTTAGGCCGTTGCGGCTAAGCGATCCTGCGTCTCTTGACGCAATCGCTTGAGGCGTCCTTTCAAGGCGATCTTTTTAACGTGAGACATGTGATCGATGAATAATACGCCATTCAAGTGGTCCACTTCATGTTGAATGACTCGGGCCAGCATGCCGTGTACCTCGCGATCGATCTGATCCCCATCCAACGTCATATAGTGCAGTCGAATCGTCCACGAGCGAGTGATTTTGGCATTGATATCGGGAAAACTGAGACACCCCTCTTCCCGCGTCCATTCATCGTCGCCAGCGGGTTCAACAACAGGATTCAGGAGCACCATCGGCATCTCGAAATCCGCATTGAGCGGTGTACCCTCTTCGTCTTGATCCATCTCAGCCGGCAAATCGACCACGCAAATCGACTCGGTCCGCCCCACCTGCTGTGCGGCCAATCCGATCCCGCTCTCGGCGTGCATCTTGCGAATCATGTGCTCGGCCAGCGAGCGGATTTCGGGGGTAACCGTTTCGATCTTGCGCGACTCCGTTCTCAAGACAGGATCCCCGAACATATGTAGCGTTAAATTCATTGTGGGTAGCGTATACCGTGCCTGATTGAACCGCAAGCCCGAGACCAACGCGGACTTGTATTTTGAGTCGGATTGCTACAGTTTACGCACATGAATCCGGCACTTGTCATCATCCCGACCTACAATGAGCGGGAAAATGTTGAACCGATCCAACAAGCGGTTCTTGCTGCCTGTCCTGAAGCGGACATCCTTTTTGTCGACGACAACTCTCCGGACGGAACCGGAACCGTCCTGGACGAACTGGCGGAGAAAGAGCCGCGCCTACACGTCCTGCACCGAAAAGATAAGCAGGGATTGGGCCGCGCCTACATTGCCGGCTTCATGTGGGCCTTGGAACGGCACTATGAGTTCATTTTCGAAATGGACGCCGATTTCTCGCATGACCCCGCCGATGTCCCGAAACTACTCAATCACGCCCAGTCTGCGGACTTGATACTCGGTTCGCGCTATGTCGGCGGCATTCGCGTCATCAATTGGCCGCTCGGGCGCTTGTTACTCAGCCGCGGAGCTGGCCTTTATGTCAAAATCATCACCGGCATGCCGTTTACAGATCCCACTGGAGGCTTCAAGTGTTTTCGCCGAGCGGTGCTGGAAAGCATACCGCTGGATGAGATTTACTCGAACGGCTATTCGTTCCAGATCGAAATGAGCCATAAAGCCTGGCTGGCCGGATTTAAGATTGAGGATCATCCCATCACCTTTGAGGAACGGCGATCGGGTGATTCCAAAATGAGCTCAGCGATCGTGCGCGAGGCGCTCTGGCGTGTCTGGAAACTGTGGTTCCGGGCTGGATGTAAACGCGGCCCTAGCAAGCCGCACCCGCGGAGCGTGGCGAATGGATAATGGTCGTTCGACTGCACCACGCTGGCTGGAACTCATCCGTGCCTTGCGCCCCACGCAATGGACAAAGAACGGCTTAGTTTTCGCCGCCTTCGTTTTTGCGCTGGGCGACCGAGAGCAAGTCATCTCATTGGTGGATTTTTGGCCCGTGCTTTGGGCCAGCATCTACTTCTGCCTGCTCTCCAGCTCGATCTACTTGCTGAACGACATGCGAGACATTGAGCAAGACCGCCTTCATCCGACCAAACGACTGCGGCCACTGGCAGCGGGGACGATTTCGCAACCCGTCGCCATCATCGCGGCCCTTGTTCTAGCGGGGATAGCCTTGACTGGGGCAGCGCAGATCAACGGGCAATTGGCGCTCGTCTTAGGTGGCTATGCCATCATGCAAATCGCTTATACCTTCGGGCTAAAGCGAGTGCCACTTGTTGATGTATTCATGATCGCGATTGGCTTTGTGCTGCGCGCGATTGCGGGCGCCGTAGCCATCACAGTAACGATTTCGCCGTGGCTGCTGTTGTGCACCTTTTTACTCGCACTCTTCCTCGCGCTCTGCAAGCGACGCCACGAGAAGGTTATACTCGAGGACGTTTCCGCGCAGACCCGTGCGAGCATGCAAGGCTACGACGGCAAACTACTGGACCAGCTGATCGCCATTGTTAGTGCGGCTACAATTGTCAGTTATGCCCTCTACACACTCTGGCCCGATACCGTCCAAAAGTTCGGATCCAACCATCTCAGTTTTACGCTACCGTTCGTGATGTTCGGTCTATTCCGCTATTTGGATTTGGTCTATCGCCATGCGCAGGGCGGCCATCCTGAAAAGATTCTACTGACCGACATTCCATTGATCGTGAACTTGGCCCTGTACGGTCTGACGGTCTTGGGCATCCTGTATTTTGGTTGATGATGTATGGAGCCGAATAGGCGGCTTAGGTTGTTCGCCTCGTGATCGCCCCTGATGCCGTGTGAGTGCTCGGCGTTCCCAGCTGCTCGGAACAGCGTTGTCTTTCTCCAGATACGCGATACGGGCTTGCCCCGCGCTGCGCGGGGATACGCGATGCGAGTTTCGGGATACGGGATAGGTGTCCCGTCCGGCTATAGGTTGTCACTTGGAAAGGAGCTGATTGGACACTAAACCGACGATACGTTATAGCGAGGCTTTCAAGCTACAGGTGCTGCGTGAGCTTGAGACGGGCAAATTCAGGAATATGAAAGAGGCGCAGCGGGCGTATGGGATAGGCGGATCGGAAACGATAGCGTATTGGATTCGCCGTTATGGGAAATCAAGTTTACAGCGAAAGGTGGTACGGGTGCAGGCACCGAACGAACGTGACGAATTAAAGCGATTAATGAATGAGAATCGGCGTTTGAAGGAGGCCCTTGCTGACGCGCAGTTGGACAAGATGCTGGGCGACGCGTATCTGGAGATTGCCTGCCGAACGGCTGGGATCGAGGATGTGGACGTCTTTAAAAAAAAGCACGCTGGGCGTCAGTGAATATGATTGTTAACCAATTTCCACGTGCCCAGCGGTCTTCGATTGGGTCCCTTTGTGAGAAAGTTGGCATGAGTCGTCAGAACTACTATGCGGCCCGCCAATTGCGTCAACGGCGCGAGATTGATGAGGATCTGATACTGGAGTTGGTTCGACAGGAAAGGCGGCTTCAGGGACGTCTAGGCGGGCGGAAGTTACTGCACCGGATCAGGCCGGAACTGGAAGCCGCCGGTGTGGAAATTGGGCGGGACCGCTTCTTTGAATTGCTGGCCGAGCATGACTTGCTGGTGGAGCGCAAGCCTGGCTGGCCCCGGACAACCAACAGCAGGCATTCGCTTCCGGTATACCGCAATATATTGGCGGAGATGGAGTTAACGGGACCGAACCAAGCTTGGGTAAGCGACCTGACCTATATCCGCACAGAGGAGGGTTTTGTGTACGCGGCACTGATCATGGATGCGTATTCGCGTAAGATAGTGGGGTATCATGTGGGTGAGAGCTTGGAGTCGATCGGCTGCCAGACGGCCCTACAGTCGGCGCTGAAAACGTTGCCGGAAGGTTCGCATCCCATTCATCATTCGGATCGCGGCTGCGAGTATTGCTGCCATGCGTATGTCGAGCTATTGGCGTCTCGTGGGCTGAAAGTGAGTATGACGGAGATCCTGCATTGCTATGAGAATGCCAAGGCCGAGCGGCTCAACGGCATTCTTAAGCAAGAATACGAACTGGATCAGACCTTCCGGACAAAAGCCCATGCGCGAAAAGCTCTCGCGCAAGCGGTTCATCTGTACAACCACTGCCGGCCCCACGGCGAGTTGGCGCTTCAATATCCAGCCGAAGTGCATCAGGAGGCCGCATGATGGGACGTCCGAAATTCATGCCATGTGCTGGCTGGGTTCCGCCCTTGGCCCTCCGGGCCACCCCTTCGGGGACGGGCTCTACCCAGCCAGCACATGGCACCCCGTCCCCGGGAAGCTTCCGCTCGCACCCGTCCCGGGCTAACGCCTTCGCCTGGGAGATCGCCCCCGCGGCCACCCTTGATCTGGACTGATGAAAGATGACTGGTACTAACAAAAAAGTGACAAACGGAAATCAGGACGTGACAGGGGCAATTCGTGCTGTAGTGCCGTCGCTCGCGGCTGGCCGTCGTCATCCAAAGCGCCGCTGAGCGGTGCACTCCACATTAAGGCCTACTCAGAAAGCGCATGTGCCAACCGAAGGGGTGCCACGCGGTGGGCGAAGGGGACAAACGGGATACGCGATGCGGCTTACGAGATACGCGATACGGGGGATCACGATCCCGAGGCCCGAATCATGGATCTCGGATCCCACGCGCCCCCTTCGGCGACCCGCAAGCGGACGCCCTACAAGCCAACCGAGCGCCGACCGCAGAGGATCGGCCTACAACCCACTGATCGACAAAGAACCGCCTTACGGCGGCCCTACAAACAAGCAAGTCCTTCTACACTTTGTACGTGCCGGCAATCCGCGCACAGCAAAAAAAATGGGCAATAAACTTGCCTTGCCACCTCACAAGTGAGACTTTTAGCGGTTATGAATACCTATATCCCCCCACAAATGCGACGTCGTGATTTCTTACGTGTACTGGGCGCCGCCAGCGCGTTTTCAGCGTTGCCCTCTCCCGTACGGGCCGCATCCGATCACCTCGTGACCGTGTCCGTTCTGCATACGACCGACTTGCACGGCAATGTCTTGCCGACTTCCACCTATGACGGTGTACCCAATGTCGGTGGTATCGCCCGCTGTGCGACTCAGATTCATTACTGGCGCCAACAGAATCCGCACAACCTCTTAATCGATGCTGGCGACGTGTATCAGGGCACGCAGGTGGGGCTAAGCACCCGCGGCCAAGTCATGATCAATGCTTTCAACCACCTGAATTATGATGCCTGGATTATTGGCAACCATGAATTCGACTGGGGCATCGATCCAGTCAATGAGGCGCTCGCTCGTTCTGAAATGCCGGTGCTCTGCGCCAACAGCCTGCTGGAAGGCAAGCCCGCCGGCGAGCTGAACGATCCACAACATCCTTTATCGCGGGTGGCTCCCTACATTTTGAAAGAAACGGGCGGCGTCAAAGTAGGCGTTGTCGGCGTAACGACGCCCGGCATGCCCTACTGGTTCCATGAAAATATGTGGAAGGGCTTCGAATTTCTTGATCCGATCGAACCGGTGCGCAATGCGCTCAAGGCCTTACGGGCGCAAGGCGCAAACGCGGTCGTGTTGTCCGGTCATATGGGCCTGCGCCGGGGCGGCGATGATTTTGCCAATCGCACGGTGGCATTGATGCGCGAGTTTCCGGAAGCCGTGGCCTTCATCGGTGGTCACACCCATCAGGACGTCCCCAACCAGAGCGTGCATGGTATGCCGTTTACCCAAGCCAACTATTTTGGCATTCATCTGGGGCGTTTAGATATCACCCTTGATCGCGAATCCGGCAACGTCATCTGGGCACAGCCGATGACCTCCTATATGGATGATCGGTTTGCGATTGATCCCGCGATGGTTTCATTGGCTGCTGACGATCTTGAAGAAGCCGCCGCCGTGACCGCCACACCAGTTGGCACCTTGGGCAAAACCTTGAGCGTCAATACCGGCGTCGGTCAACCCAGTGATGTGGAGAAGCTGATTGCGGCAGCCATCATGGACTCGATGCAAAAACGTCAGATCAAGGTCGACGCCGTTATACATGGCCTACTGTTCCCGGACGGTGATTTTGATGCTGGCGACAAGACCATCGGCGATCTGTGGTCTATCATGCCGTTCGAGAATAAAGTGGTCACCGCGGAGCTCGAGCGTGATGACATCATCGCGATCCTCTACGAAGTCTACACCGACTGGAGCAAGCGCAACATCATGGGCATGTTCGCCGACATCCGCGGCCGTGGCGCAAACTTGGAAATCATCGATATCTTTGATGAAAACGGGCATCCGCTGGAGCCGGGCAAACGCTACACCGTGGCGTTCAATTCATTTGATGCGCAATCCGGCGGTCGCCGCTTTATGGCGCTACGCGAAATCCTCCGTCGGCCGGAAAGCAAGCGCAAGCTGCATCCGGTACAAACGCGTGAAGCATTGATCGATTTCTTCACCGCACGCGAAGTGGTCATGCCGATTCAGCGATTTTCGGATATTCAGCTAGCCAGCTAGGCAAAGTCGCAAATCACGCATTGCGCGACTGAATGATTCGCCATACCCAAATGGCTGGAATTAGCATCGTCAATGACAGCGCTTGCCCTTGTGTCAGCCAGCCGGAATAGACGATTTCCGGTTCGCGGAAAAACTCCACGGTGAAACGACCGATGGCATAAAGCACCAGAAAAGCCACGCCCAACTGGCCATACCGTTGTCCCCAGCCCTTGTGGCGCAGCAGCATCAGCACCGCCCAAACCAGTACCCCTTCAACCAGCGCGGCATAAAGTTGTGATGGATGACGAGGAAAGATCAACCCGCGCTCATAAAGTTGCTGCGCTTGCATCAGATAATCGGGCTGCGATGGGAACAAACCCGCTTCTTGCGGGAAGATGACCGCCCAGCGAACGTTGGTGACTCGGCCCCACAGTTCACCGTTGATGTAATTCGCCAGGCGCCCGAAAAAGATGCCCAAGGCACCAGCGCAGACCAAACCATCGGCCACATGCAAAAAGGGAATATGCCGGGTACGACTAAATAACCAAATCGCGGTCGCCAAACCAAGTAAACCGCCATGACTCGCCATACCCCCTTCCCATACGCGCACCAGCATCAGGGGATCATTGCGCCAATTCGGGAAGTCGTAGAACAATAAATACCCAACACGACCGCCTAACATCACGCCAATAATGCAGTAAAACATCAGCGACTGAACGTCCGGTGGCGCAATCCGCAGACTACCGTCACGGGCCCAACGCATTAGGAACGCATAGGCAACGAGGAAGCCTGCCAGATAGGCTAAGCCGTACCAACGAATAGCAGCCGGTCCCCACAATTCGAGCAGGACCGGATCCCAGTTGTGAATGGTAAAAGGCACATCCATACCGACACCATGCGGTAGCGAACGAGGCTTGAGCAATGCGAAAATGCAGGCCGCTTATGAGGACGACCATCACAAGATTACCTCCGCGTCAGGTTTTCCCTGCGAGCGCGTAAGGCAAAAACCTGTTTTGGCGCTGGAACGGGGGTGATACTTGACGCCCTTGTTAGACGACCTCTAGTCTGGACAGTGGCAAGTTAGCCAAATGGTGTGTGGAGTGACGATGACGCGATATTGGATCCGCGATATTCAAACGTTGGTGACCATGGTTCCGGATCAACCGGATGTACATGGGGGCCATTTACTGATTGAAGGTCATCAGATCGCGCAGGTCCTATCCGCTGATCAGACAGAGGCGGCTGAAACCTGGGCCAACCAGCATAACGCTGAGATTATTGATGGACGCTGGTGCGTGGCATATCCGGGCTTCATCAACATGCATCACCACCTTTATCAAACGCTGACGCGCAATATCCCACGCGTGCAGAATGCAAAATTATTTGATTGGCTGATTGGGCTATACGAGGTCTGGCGGGAACTCAGCGAAGAGGCGGTCGATATCAGCACGCAAGTCGGCTGCGGGGAATTACTGCTTTCCGGGTGTACCACCACGAGCGATCACTTTTATGTGTTCCCGCAACACGCCTCAGCGGAGTTGCTGGACGTGGAAATTGCTGCAGCACAACGAATCGGGATGCGCTTTCATCCCACCCGCGGCAGCATGAGTCGGGGCCGCAGCGATGGCGGTCTGCCCCCAGATGATCTCGTTCAACAAGCCGACGCGATTCTGGCAGATTGCGACCGCGTGATCAGTCGCTACCATGACCCCGAACCCTTTTCCATGTGCCGCATCATTCTGGCCCCCTGCTCCCCGTTTTCCGTCACCACGGATTTACTAGAGGAAACCATCCAATTCGCCCGTCAACGCGGTGTCCGATCGCACACGCACCTATGCGAAACGATCGATGAAGAGACGTTTTGTCTCGAGACCCACGGGATGCGGCCTTTGGCGTATATGGAGAAGACCGGCTGGATCGGTGAGGATGTTTGGTATGCGCACGGCATTTACTTTAATGACGATGAGATCCGTATGCTCGCAGACACGCAAACGGGCATCGCCCATTGTCCGTCCTCAAACTTGCGACTCGGTTCAGGGATCGCGCCCATACCGAAAATGCAGGCCGCTGGAGTGCGCGTCGGTTTAGGCGTCGATGGCAGCGCCAGCAATGATGCCTCGAATATTGGCCGCGAAATGCAGATGGCCCTACTGGTACACCGCGTCGGCACGGGGGTCGAATCGATGCCGCCGCGTAACGTGCTCGAAATCGCGACGCGCGGGGGCGCGGCGATTCTAGGTCAACCGGAGATTGGCCAGCTCGCGCCCGGCTCCGCGGCCGATGTGGCCATGTTTCGGCTCGATCGGCTGGACTACGCGGGTGCGATGAGCGATCCCGCTTCTGCCATCCTCTTCTGCGGATCCGGACCGCGGGCCGAATTGACGATGGTGAACGGACGCGTGCGCGTGCGCCACGGTCAACTCATTGATGTGGATGAGCAGGCCCTCTTCCATCGCGCCAACGAAATTGCTGAACACATGCTTTCCGAGACAGAGAACAAGACAGGGTTGCGATATCGCTAAAAGGGAGCAGACCATGAATTATGTCGACTTCAAAATTCCAACAAGCTTGGCCGAGGCACGAGCTATCCTCACGGAGCTCGGCGATCAAGCCATGCCGGTCGCAGGATCCACACTGCACGTATTTTTGCGTGATGAATCGCCCAAGGTCGGCGTAGATATCAGTCGCCTCGGCTTAGGAGAGATTGCGGACGCGGGCGATCACTATGCGATTGGCGCCACGACAACCGTCGCTGACCTGCACGCCTTTAGCGCTCCAGGCTGGGTCCTCAATCGTGTAGCCGAAGCCTTCGTGACGCAACCGATTCGCAATATGGCCACCGTTGGCGGCTCGGTCGTACGGGTGTTCCCGTGGTCGGATTGGCCAATCCCGCTGCTGGCGCTGGACGCCGAATTTGTGATCACCGGTGATCAGGAGCGTGTGATGTCGGCGAAGGACTTTTTTGCCCGCCAACCGTTTCATCATTTGCAACCGGGCGACATTCTTACCTCCGTGCGCGTTCCCAAAATGCCAGCCAATGCAGGATTTGGTTATTTCAAAGAACGCCGCACCACAACCGACTTCAGCCGTTGCACCGTCGCAGCGTGCGTATCCATTGAGGAAGGTACGCTGGCGGATGCGCGTATTGCGATTGGTGCAGCGGTGCCTATGCCCATACGAATGGGAGCGGTTGAAGAAGCCCTGAAGGGCGCCAAGCCCAGTGCAGCCAAAATTGAAACCGCGGTGCTGAACGGCCTCGAAGGTGTTCGCTGGAAAGGCTTGCACGGCATTTCCGATGACTACGCGCGACATCTGACGGTCGTTCGGATGGTAGATGCCCTACAGGCGGCCTGCGATGAAGCCACCGCGCAGACGGGAGAGCAAAAATGAAGAAGATTGAATTCACGTTAAATGGCGCGCTGCGCCAATTCGACATTGAACCGGACGAAACACTGATCGATCTACTACGTCGGATTGGATTAACCGGCACGAAGCGCGGGTGCGACACCGGCATGTGTGGTTCGTGCGCAGTGGTGATGGATGGTCGCGCGGTCAATGCCTGCATCCTGTTTGCTTTCCAAGCGGCCGGTCGCACCATCGACACGATCGAAGGCGTCGGCGACTTTGATCAACCGCATCCGTTACAGGTCGCCATGGCTGATGCCGGCGCGGTTCAGTGCGGCTTCTGCACACCGGGCATAGTGATGACAGCGAAGGCACTGTTGGATGAAAAACCCGACGCCGACGAAGAGGATTTCCGTCAACACCTGGACGGTAACCTCTGTCGCTGCACGGGTTATGTGAAGATTAAAGAGGCACTGTTAAGTTGTTCGGCGAACGCAACCGCCAGCGGGGAGGCATCATGAGTAAGCGTAAGTTCAAAGTCGTTAATCAACCCCTGCGGAAGATTGATTCCCTCTCACTCGCGCTGGGCAAGCCTGCGTATGTTGGGGATCTCAAACCGGCCGACGCCTTGATCATCAAGATGCTGGGCAGTCCACACGCCCACGCCCGGATCAAGTCGATCGATGTGTCGGCGGCTGAGGCGATGCCGGGCGTGCATGCCGTGCTCTATCACGGCAACGTGCCGCGCATTGTGCATACCACCGCGGGACAAGGGTTTCCCGAGCCATCACCCTATGACACGTTCATGTTCGATAACAAGATGCGCTTTGTCGGCGATCGCGTGGCAGCGGTTGCAGCGGAGACTGAGAAAATCGCGCTGGCTGCTCTGAAGGCAATTCAGGTCGAGTATGAGGTCTTGGAACCCGTGTTTCGGATACAGGACGCAATGAAAGATGGCGCACCCGTTATTCACGATGAACCGGAAGCGAAAGCCGTCATCCCGGTACCCTACGAGCCTGCCCGCAATATGGCTGCCAAAGTGGATATGGAAATCGGCGACATGGAAAAGGGCTTGGCTGAAGCGGATGAGACCGTTGATCACCCTTTCTATAATCATTACGCCCAGCACTGTCCGGTCGAGCCGCACGTGTCGATGGCGTGGCTGGATCGCGAAGACCGCATCATTATCACCACCAGCACGCAGGTGCCCTTCCACTGTCGCCGCATTGTAGCGCAGACCCTGGGCATTCCCGTGCAGCGCATTCGGGTCATTAAACCCCGTATCGGTGGCGGATTCGGTGCGAAGCAAGAAATCGTACTGGAGGATGTGGTGGCCATGATGGCTCTCCGCACGAAGCGCCCCGTCTACTGGGAATATACGCGAGAAGAAGAATTTGTGGCCTCGCGTACACGGCATCCGATGCTGATGCGTCTGCGCATGGGCGCGAAGAAGGACGGCACCATCACGGCGGTTGGCTTGGATGCGACTTCTAACACTGGCTGGAACGGCAGCCAAGGGCTGACGGTGGTATGTAACAGCGGCAGCAAGATGTTGCCGCTGTATCGATGCGACAACATCCATTTCCTCGGGATGGCCGTCTACACCAACTTACCGGCCGGCGGAGCCTATCGCGGATATGGAGCCACGCAAGCGGCCTTCGCGTATGAGAGCGCCATGGACGAATTAGCCGAGAAGATCGGCATGGATCCGCTCGAGTTCCGCGCGAAGAATCATATCAAGAGCGGCGAGACCTCGCCGGTATTCCGTGCCCTAGGCGAAGGCAGCGAAGGCGTGGATCAGGTCATCACGAGTTGTGAGCTGGCCCGCTGCATCAAAGCCGGGGCAAAAGAAATCGGCTGGCGCAAACGCAAACCGCACACGGCCAAGAAGGGCCGTTACCGTCGCGGACTCGGCATGGCTTGCCTGATGCAGGGATCCGCCATTCCCGAAATCGACATGGGCGCCGCCACGCTTAAGATGAATGAGGACGGTTCCTTCAATCTATTGATGGGCGCGACGGACTTGGGAACCGGCAGCGACACCGTATTGGCCCAGATCGCAGCAGAGCAGTTGGGCACCACGCTCGACAAAATCATTGTCTACTCCTCGGACACCGACATGACACCGTTCGACGTGGGCGCCTATGCCTCCAGCACGACCTACTTGAGCGGCCAAGCCGTACAAAATGTCGCGCAAAAGGTGCGCAAACAGATCCTGAAAGTCGGCGCCGACATGATGGATTGCAAAGTCAAGGAGCTGACAATCGAGGACAGTGTGGTCGTGCGCAAGGATGGCAGCGAGCAAGTTACGTTCTCCGAGATCGCGCTCTACTCCATGTATACCGCCAACCAATTTCAGATTGGCGATATTTCATCGAAGATCGTGCATCATTCGCCGCCGCCTTTCGCTGCTCACTTCGCTGAAGTGGAAGTAGACACCTTGACCGGGCAAGTTCGCGTGGTGAAATATGTCGCCGCAGCCGATTGCGGTACGCCGATTCATCCGAAACTGGCTGAAGGCCAAGTGGAGGGTGCGGTGATGAACGGCATTTGCTATGCCCTGACCGAGGAGTATCTCTTCAACGATAAAGGACGGATGGTTAATCCCAACTTCGGTGACTACAAACTCTACACGCTAAGCGATCTGCCAGAGATGAAGACCATTCTGGTTCCGAGCTACGAGAAGACCGGTCCTTACGGGGCCAAGAGTGTGGCCGAGATCGGGATCAACGGACCGCTCCCTGCGATCGGGAATGCGATCTACAACGCCTGTGGCGTGCGTCTGCGGACCGGCCCCTTCACGGCAGAAAAGATCTGGCGCTCGCTGCAAGCGGGTGGCGAGATTCCATTTGAAGAAGGGCATTAGGAGATACGGCGGCTGAAGGGCGACACGGAGGTCGCCCTTCCGGTTGCACCTCAGATACACGATTCGCGCCACTCGAATCCCGTATCGCATATCGCGTCTCCCGCTTTAACGGGCTTTGCCGGCGCGCGGGTGGGCCTGCTCGTAGACTTCTTTTAAGCGCTCCACAGAAATATGCGTATAAATCTGCGTGGTCGAAAGGGACGCGTGTCCCAAAAGCTCCTGCACGCTACGCAAGTCAGCGCCTGCATCCAACATGTGCGTAGCAAAACTATGCCGCAACGTGTGCGGTGAATAGGCGGATTGTAGGTTCGCTTGGGCCAAGTATTTTTTAAGCAAGCGCTCAACCGAACGGGCCGTCAATCGCCCGCCGAAGCGATTCACGAATAACGCAGCGCCGCCCGACTTGCCGAGTGTGACGAGATAGGCGTCACGCGCATCCAACGCCTCCTGAAGCGCGCGTTGGGCCGGTTTCCCGAGTAGACATAGGCGCTCTTTTTTCCCCTTGCCCGCCACCTTCGCAATACCGGAATAAAGATCGACCGCGCGATCCTGAAGCCCCATGCACTCATTGATACGCATCCCAGTGCTATACAGCATCTCGAGCCAAGCGGTATCGCGAATCAGCGCGTACTCATAAAACTGGCGCTGGACGGGGTGTGTCGGGGCCGTCTGTGTGCGGGCCAACTCAGCGGGGGCCGCGAGCAAGCGCTCCACTTCATCCCGCGACAAGACCTTGGGCAATCGTTTCCCTTTACGAGGCAACAATAAACCGGCAAACGGGTTCGCGCTGACGCGGCCTTCCCGCAGCATCTGCTTATAAAAGGAGCGCAAACTCGAAAGCTTTCGCCCACTACTTGATGCTGCCAGCCCGGCACGTTGCAGTTCCACCATGAAGCGACGCGCCCCGAAGCGATCGACATCGTCCCACTTGAACGGGGGACGCGCGTCGTCCCCCCACACACAGGATACAAACTGCGCGATATCGAGCAGATAATTATACGCCGTGTGATCGGACGCGTTGCGTTCCGCTTCCAAGTAATTCAGATAAGCGCGTACGCCGGCATCTTCTGCCACAGCCGCCGCGTTCAGGCTCATGACTCAGGCGAGGCTCCTGCTGCTTGTTGCTTCGCGTAGCGAGCGGCCATTTTTTTCAGCGAAGCAACCTGCTTGGGACTGAGATTATTTTTGGCCTCAAATTGTTTCGCCAATGACTGATAGAACCCCTCGTCCGACCATTCCCGCTTACCCCGCTTGACCGGCGGCTTCCATTCTTTCACCTGCTTCAACTCGTCTAACAGCGTTTGAATTTCTTTCGTATCGACCGGCGCTTCAGGCTCGACACCCCACTCCTGCGACATCTCTTTGAAGTCTGGAATCTGATCGGCATATTTGGCGACCAATCGATCGAGGTACTTGAGCTGATTCAAGGACAAGCGCTTTCCACCCTCCACTTGCTCGCGCAGTGAGTCGCAGAAGGCTTTATCGTCATACGTCCGTTTCCCGACTGTACGCGGCTCGTCATAGTTGACGGATTTGAGGCGATCAAGCTTTTCGATCGTGGTTTGACGGGGCGCTGCCGCCGGCGAACTTACTTTTTCGAATAACTCCTGATACCCCAACGCTGATAAGCGATCACCTAAATCGGATAGTTGATCCTTGTACTTCCAGGCCATCTTCACGACCGCTTCCACTTGACGCATCGTGATCGGCTTCTTGCCTTCAGCCAACTGCTCGCGCATCGAAGCGATGAACTGCTCATCGCTGTACGTTCGCTTACCGCGCGTGGTGGGCGGTGCCCACTCCTTCACATCCGCCATTAGATCCAGCAACTGACCAGCCTTGCCTTGATCGGCATCGGGCCCTTTCGCCTGTTTCAGCCATTGCTGAAAGGTCTTGTAGAAGTCGCTCATCATACCCGTCCACTCGACCTCACCGTCCTCGACCTGATCGAGCTCCTTCTCCATGTTTGCGGTAAACTGTACATCAAACAGCGCATTCAGGTGCCCGACCAAGAACTCGTACACCTTCTCGCCAGGCTCGGTGGGATGTAACGCGCCTTTTTCTTTTTCGACATACTTGCGCGCATACAAGGTCTGAATAATCTGGGCATAGGTGCTGGGGCGACCGACGCCGTTCTCTTCCAACGTTCGCACCAACGAAGCTTCGGTAAATCGTCCGGGCGGCTTCGTGAACTTTTGGTCCATCAACCATTCCTGACACGTGAGGGCCTCGCCCACCTCCAACGGCGGTACGACCTGAATCGGATCTTGCTCATCGCTACTATCCTCTTTGCCCTTTTCTTTCTTCGCGGTCACCTTCTTCTTATCTTCGCCGGTCGCCTTCATGAAGCCGGGAAACACGATTTCGGAGGTGGTGACACGGAACAGATAGTGATTGTCCGGCAGCGGTGGCGTTTGTCCATCCGTCGCGCGCGCCTCAAACTCAACCGTTCGCTGGGCGATCTTGGCCGGCGCCATCTGACTCGCCACAAAGCGTTGCCAAATCAGCGTGTACAGCTTCAGCTCCTCTGGCTTGAGATGCTTGGCCATGGCGGAGGGCGTGCGATTGACATCGGTCGGTCGCACCGCTTCGTGTGCCTCCTGCGCACTGGATCGCCCCTTGAAGAAGTTGGGCTTCTCCGGCACATATTCGGGCCCGTAATTTTCTGTCACATACGCGCGGCACTGCTCCTGCGCGTCTTTCGAGATCGCGGGAGAATCTGTACGCATATAGGTAATCAAACCGACCGAGCCATCGCCAAAATCTACGCCTTCATACAGCTTCTGCGCGACGCTCATTGTGCGCGACGGGGTAAAACTCAGTGCACTGGAAGCGCTTTGTTGCAGGGTACTGGTGATAAACGGTGGGCGCGTCTTGCGCGTGACTTCGCGATCGTTGATCGCGGATACCGTCAATGTGCGGGCATCGAGATCGGCGCGAATCTTTTCGGCCTCGGCCTGTTCCTTGACATCAGGATCGGCCTCGTTGATCTTCGCCAAGCGAATGGTGAACGGATCAACTGGCGGCTCCAATTTGGCGACGATAGCACCAAAGACCCAGTATTCTTCCGGCACGAATTTCCGAATTTCAGCTTCCCGTTCACAGATCAACCGCAAGGCCACGGACTGCACACGCCCGGCGCTGCTGCCGCCCTTGATGCGGCGCCACAGTAAGGGGCTGACTTGATAGCCTACGATACGGTCCAGGACACGGCGCGCCTGTTGCGCGTCGACGCGATGCTGATTGATGCGTGTGGGCGATTCAAAGGCGCGACGAATGGCCGGAGCAGTAATTTCGTTATAGGTGACGCGATAGAAGCGATCGGCATCGGCTTTCTTGCGCGACAACGCATGCATCAAATGCCACGCGATGGCCTCTCCTTCGCGATCCGGGTCAGGCGCGAGATAGATGCGTTCGGCATCCTTAGCGGCGTCTTTCAGCTCTTTAATTGTCTTTTTGCGACTAGCAATCAGCTCATATTCAGGCTGGAACCCATTATCGATATCCACGGCCAGTTTCTTTTGTGGCAGGTCCCGGATATGCCCGAGTGATGCTTTGACGACGTAATCACGTCCCAGGATCTTGTTGATGGACTTCGCTTTCGCAGGCGACTCCACGATGACTAAATGCTTACTCATATCCTCACATCCCCTTCATTCCAGCAATCAACTCAACCATGCGGCCGGGCAACATCCGAACCACACGCTTCATTTCTAAACCAATTAGCAGGCCGCTCAGACGTGCGCTCGCGATCCCGGTCTCCCGCGTGATCGTATCGACGTCCTGTTCGCCCTGCCACAGCGCCTTCACTACCGCCTGTTCCTCATCGGACAATTGTACTTCCGGCCGCTGTTCCAACTCTAATTGCCCTTGTCGCTGTTCCGGCGGCACCACAAACTCGAATTCGCGCAGAATGTCATCCACATCCTCTACCAGCCGAGCGCCATTCTTCAGCAACTGATGCGCGCCCCGCGAGGCCGAGGAATCGATCCGGCCGGGCACCGCGAATACGGCCCGGCCTTGTTCCAATGCCGAATCGGCCGTATGCAAGGCCCCACTCTTGAAGCCCGCCTCAACCACGACCACACCCAGCGATATGCCACTAACAATACGGTTGCGCATCGGGAACGTCGTGCGATCAGGTTCCCGCCCCAGCGGGAACTCGGACAGCACCGCCCCGTGTTCTGTGATCCGTTCGGCCAGCGCCGCATTTTCCGGCGGATACAGCTTGTCAAACGCGCCCCCCAACACGGCGAAGGTCCGGCCGCCCCCCTTCAGGGCACCTTCATGTGCAGCCGTATCAATTCCGCGGGCCAATCCGCTGATCACGGTGTAGCCAATTTGACCGAGCTGGAACGCCAACCGGTCCGCCACTTGACGCCCGTAATGCGTCGTACGGCGTGACCCGATCAAGGCAATCGCCTGCTCATCCTTTTCCTCCAGCGTCCCCTTTACATATAAGGCCAACGGCGGATCATAAATTTCACGCAACGGTGCCGGATATTCCGCATCCGCAGGAGTAACCAAGCGTAAGCCGAGCGCATCGGCTTTCTCTTGTTCGGCGATCGGATCCAAGCTCTCGCGCTGACGCAAGACCGAACGCGCAAGCTCGGGCCCCACGCCTTTGCCGCGCAATAGCTGGTCTTCCGATGCCTCCGTAACGGCGGCGACGGACCCCAGCTGTTCCGCCAGCGATCGCACCCGTACCGGGCCTATACCCTCCATCATATTGAACAGGATATAGGCTTCACGCTCGGTCATGACACAGTACGTTCCCACACCTTTGCCAGCACTTCATCGGGAACCGGACAACCGAAAGCCACATCGCCGGGATGATTTGCGAGCACAAACCCAATCGCGCCGGCTTTGCGCTTTTTATCCAGCTTCATCGCTTTCATCAAACCGTCCCACGACAAGTCAGGAAATTCAGTCGGCAGCTTCAGATGGTCAAGTAGTTGGATCAGACGCTCTGTCTCCGCCGGCGGAAAACCCTGCACTTCCTCCGACAATCGGGCCGCGTAAATCATACCGATCGAAATCGCTTCGCCATGCAACCACTCGCCATAACCGGCCACCTGCTCGATCGCATGGCCGAGCGTATGCCCGAAATTCAGGATCGCCCGCAATCCGCCTTCCCGCTCATCGCGTTGCACCACATCCGCTTTAATCTCGCAACTGCGCAGCACAATCGTTTCCAGCAAATCGTCATCCGCCAACAGTTCTTCCAGCGAAACCTGCTCTAGCACATCCCACAGCGCCGGGTCAGCGATCATTCCGTATTTTACCACCTCAGCCAGACCGGCCGAAAACTCGCGCACGGGCAAGCTGCGCAAACAGGGGGTATCGGCGATCACCAAGGCCGGTTGATGAAAAGCTCCGATCAAGTTCTTTCCTTGCGGCATGTTGATGCCGGTTTTCCCGCCCACAGCGCTATCGACCATGGCAAGTAGTGTTGTGGGTACTTGCACAAAGGGCACACCGCGTAAATAGGTGGCCGCGGCGTATCCAGTCAAATCGCCTACCACTCCGCCCCCAAGCGCGAGCAGAAAGGAGCTGCGTTCCAAGCCCGCCTCCAGCGCCGCATCGTAGATCCGGATCAACTGGGTATGAGATTTCGACTGTTCGCCGGCAGGGATAACGATATCGAGCACTTTAATACCGGCAGCATCCAGTGATTGCCGCACCGTCGGGCCATACACGTCGGACACGCCTTCGTCCATCACAACGAGAGCGCGGCCGGTCAGCCCTTCATCGATGCATCGGGGGCCGATGGCGGACAACAGGCCTGCACCGATATCAATGGGATAGCTGCGCAATCCAAGGTCAACTGTACAAATGGAAGCCATAAGGGGCAAAGGAGATAACGGTCTGCCCTAGGGGCTGTCAATACCTGAATGTGAGCGTTCGCGTCGGCTTGACGTGAAACGCCGATACCACTACTTTGATCCGGCGAACACAGGAGACTGCGCGAGAAGCCCTCTTGCGCGTATACAAAATGACCGAAAATACTGCCACGAGTGTGACCTCAGCTGGAGCTGAACAGAAAGCCGCTTTCTTCGACAAGCAGTCCGGAGCCTTCTTCCGCCGCGCCGACTGGAGTGCGTTTTGGACGGTGCTTCTGATTGCCTTCGCGCTGTACCTCTACACGCTAGCTCCATCTGTCACCCTAGAAGACTCGGGTGAACTAGCGGTTGCTGCTGATTACATGGGTGTCCCCCACCCTCCGGGCTATCCCCTATGGACGCTGCTCGCGTGGTTCTTTCAGTGGGTGTTTCATGGCATCAAATTTCACGGCTACCCCAATCCCGCCTGGGCCATTGGTCTCATGTCAGCCACCTTTGCATCATTGGCTTGCGCGTTTCTGGCCCTCTTGGTGAGCCGTTCCGGCGCGGACATGATGCGCGGCATGAAACGCGCGACAGACGTCCTCGGCCTGGCGAACGAATCCAAGATCTGTTGGACCGCGGGTGTAACGGCGGGGCTCTTGCTCGCGTTTAGTCCTGTTTTATGGTCACAAGCAGTCATCATCGAAGTCTACGCGCTGAATTGCTTCTTCATGATTGTGCTGCTGCTCATGCTCTATCGCTGGATGTCTCGTCCGGCCGATAGTTGGGCACTTTACACACTGGCATACCTGTTTGGACTCGGCCTCACCAATCACCATACGCTCTTCTTTCTGTCGCCCGCCTTCTTCTTCGCTGTGCTATTCCGTGATTTGCGCCTGTGGCGCGACGCCATGGCGTTGGGCGGCCCCGCGGTAGGTGCGTTCCTGCTCTGGCGCGCATTCGGCGGTGATGGCGACGGGGATAACAACATGACGGTTGTGATCTCGACGGTGCTTTTCTTGCTACCACTGATCCTCTTTATTTCGTTCAAAAGCCTGCTGACCGAATGGAAGAGAATCATCATCAGCGTCGGCGCACTGGCGCTTGGACTGTCCTTTTACCTCTATATGCCCATCGCCTCCGAGCAGAATCCGCCGCACAACTGGGGCTACACGAGAACATTCGAAGGATTCGTGCATTCCTTTACGCGCGGCCAGTACGAGCGCATTACGCCCGCGGCGATCTTCCAGGATCCGCAACAATTTTTTGCTCAGGTGGTCATGTACGTCCAGAGCGTGCGACTCCAGTTTACGTTGCCCACTATGCTGATGGCCATTTTGCCGTTTTTCTTCTTCCGGCAAGTGCATCGCCGTACTCTAACTTGGTTCATCACAGTGCTGGCCGCCTTCTTCTTCGT
Organism: Kiritimatiellia bacterium; assembly: GCA_007125875.1. GTDB lineage: Bacteria > Verrucomicrobiota > Kiritimatiellia > SLAD01 > SLAD01 > SLAD01. The sequence continues at coordinate 21,998 of SLCI01000221.1, forward strand.
CAGCGTGATGCTAATCATCTTCCTGAATCCCACGCTCGACATCCAAACACTGTTTATCCAGCGACGTTTCCTGATTCTATCCCACGCGGTCTATGCCTTATGGCTGGGCTATAGCATCATCTTTGCGTTGTCATTCATCGAAGTTCGTCTTGCGCGTTTCCCTGCTTTTGGATCCGTAAAGTATGTCGCATTGGCGCTTTCATTCCTGCTGCCCGTCACGCTGATCTATCGTAATTTCAACTATGAATACCAAATCGCAGCAATCGGCGGCGCCGAGCAGCGCGGACACGATTTTGGCTGGCAGTTCGGCTATTGGTCAATCGAAGGTGTTCACGCGATCAAGGCCGACCTGAAGCGCAAGTATGGGCCGGAGCGATTCGAAGAAATCTGGGCGGATTATCCCACACCGGACTACCCGCCCCGCATGGAGCCCGACGCGATCTTCTTTGGCGGCACCGATCCCGGACGATTTGTGCCTACCTATATGATTTTCTCTGCGCTCGCGCGTCCTGATCTCTTTTTGATCACGCAGAACGCCCTGGCCGACCAGACCTATATGGCCGCCATGCGCGATCTGTATGGCGACCAAATCTGGATTCCTTCGCAGCGCGATAGCAACCGTGCCTTCCAACAGTATGTGGAAGACGTGCAAGCAGGCCGAATCCCGCCGGGTGCCGATGTGGTGGTTCGCGATGGCCGGGTCAGCGTGCAGGGGGTAGCCGGGGTAATGATGATCAACGGCATTCTCTGCCGCATGATCTTCGATAATAACAAAACCTTGCATCCCTTCTATGTTGAAGAGAGCTACGTTATTCAGTGGATGTACCCTTATTTACAACCGCACGGCTTGATTCTGAAGCTGAACCCTGAACCGATCGAGTTGACGCAAGAAATGACCGATAACGACCAAGCCTTCTGGGCTTGGTACACCGACAAGTTGGTGAACAATCCTCGTTTCCAGCGCGACATCGTGGCACGCAAATCTTTCTCCAAGCTGCGTAGCGCGATAGCCGGAATTTATGCGTACCGTCGTCAATTTGAAGATGCTGAAACCGCTTTTCTACAGTCGATCGATCTATATCCGTTGAGCCCCGAAGCCAGCTTCCGACTCGCCGAATTGTACTTGCAGCAGCGACGCATTGGTGATGCCCGCGAGGTGATCGGGAATTTGCGTGCAGGCGACCCGCGTAACGAGCGAGTGATCGCCTTCTATGAACAACTAACCGACATGCAAAATAAAGATAAGCGCCGCCAAGAGCTCGAGCAGTCCTTTTCCGAAGGTAGCGGCGACCTCAATGCGGCCATCGAATTAGCCCGTATTTACGTTGAGTTGCAAATGCCGCAACAGTTGCAAGGACTGGCCATCAACCTGCTACAGAACGATGAAATACCGGCTGACACTTATCTGCAGTTAGCGCAAGTGCTGGCGCAAGCTCAACGCACCGACCTGCTGGAGCACGCCTTTAATCGTTACCTGCAACGCGAGCCGCGCAACCCCAGCATCTGGGTCGAACTCGCGGCCCTACACGTTTCTCGCCAACAGCAGGAACAAGCAATGCATGCGGTTCGCCGCGCCATAGAGGTTGGCGGCCAACCGGTACGTGATGCCTTACGAGGTGACGAGCGCTTTGCGCCGTTGCGTCAAGTGCGGGAATTTCAGCAGCTCGTGCCTGCGACAACTCAGCCGCGCCAAATTCGGCCCGGCTTACAGCTATAGTCGCTGATCGATCACAGCACGCGGGAAGCATCATGTTACCGTGCTTCCTATAAACGGCTCGGCAGGGACGCCTCGCCCTACCGATCCCGTCACGCAAATGCAACGATCACAAGCAGGAATATGGTCATGTCGAGCTTGTCGAGACATCTCTGTCCCCACCAACAGCCCCACCGCAACTCGCTACCACCGATGACCAGCAGTCGACGCTCCCTCCGCGTGCTCGGGCTGCGGGTGTTGCATGAGATCCCTCGACCCGTTCGGCTTCGCTCAGGGCAGGCTTTGCTCGGGATGACTAGCCGGAGCATGTTTGAATCATGCTCACTGAACGAGACGGGGTTAATTCCTGTCCAACCTACACATATCTCGCTATTGATTTAATCATATTTATGATAGGATTTAGGCACGAAGAACGTAAGGGGATTTAAGACATGCAAATGGATCGCTTGACCATAAAATCACAGGAAGCATTACATCGGGCACAGCGATTGGCGGCTCAAAAGCACCATGCCGAAGTGGATGTTGAGCATCTTGCGCTGGCGCTGATTGAGCAAGAAGAAGGCGTTGTCGGCCCGATATTGAAACGGCTCGGCATCGACAGCTCAGCTTTAACGCAACAAATTGAAGACGCGCTGCAACAAAAGCCCAAAGTCGAGGGCGCGTCGAGCGAGCGTTATATTTCACGTTCTTTGAAGTCGACATTAGATCGGGCCTTCGACCTGGCCGAGAAGATGAAGGACGAGTATGTCAGCACAGAACATCTCCTGCTCGGCGCGCTGGAAGGCAAGGACAGCGCACTCACCAAGATCGGGGCACCGCTCGGATTGACGGCGGAAAGCGTCCTGAAAGCCCTGCAGAGCGTGCGTGGAAGTCAACGTGTCACCGACCCTGCCCCAGAAGACAAATACGAGACGCTGAAGAAGTATGGCCGCGACCTCACCGAAGCGGCTCGCAAAGGCAAGCTCGATCCTGTGATCGGACGAGATGCCGAGATCCGGCGCGTCATTCAAGTGCTGTCCCGTCGCACCAAGAATAACCCAGTCCTGATCGGTGAACCGGGCGTCGGCAAAACCGCCATCGCCGAAGGCTTGGCCCAGCGCATTATCGCCGGCGATGTGCCCGAGACGCTCAAGAACAAGCAGGTGGTCTCGCTCGATCTCGGATCGATGGTGGCCGGCTCGAAATATCGGGGTGAATTTGAGGATCGTTTCAAGGCCTTTCTGAAAGAGGTTACTGCGGCCGAGGGACGCATCATTCTCTTTATCGATGAGCTCCATACGCTGGTGGGCGCGGGCGGCGCGGAAGGCTCCATGGACGCCTCCAACATGATTAAGCCACCCCTGGCGCGCGGCGAACTGCGTTGCGTCGGTGCGACCACGCTCGACGAGTATCGCAAGTATATCGAAAAGGACGCCGCGCTGGAACGACGCGTTCAGCCTGTGGCAGTGAACGAGCCGACCGTCGAAGATACGATTGCGATTCTGCGCGGCCTGCGTGAACGGTACGAAGTGCATCACGGCGTCCGCATTCAGGATAGCGCATTGGTGGCGGCGGCCACCCTATCCGATCGCTATATCAGTGACCGCTTTCTGCCTGACAAGGCCATCGACTTGGTCGATGAAGCGACCAGCCGGCTCCGGATCGAAATCGATAGTATGCCGACCGAGATCGATGAAGTGGATCGACGCATCATGCAGTTGGAGATCGAACGCGAAGCGCTACGGAAGGAAAAAGATAAGGAATCGAAGGAGCGGCTGACCAAGCTGGAAGGCGAACTCAGCAGCTTGCGCGATGAAAGCGCCCAAATGAAAGCGCACTGGGGGCGCGAAAAGGAACTCATTAGCGAAATCCGCTCTTTGACCGAATCGCTCGACCTGCTCCGTACGCGCGAGGAGGAAGCCAAGCGCAATAACGAATTGGAACGGGCAGCGGAAATCATGTACGACCTGATTCCCAAGACTGAAAAGCAAATTTCCGAGGCCAAAGCCCGCTTAAGCGAGTTCCAACAGGAAAAAAAAATGCTGAAGGAAGAGGTCGACGCAGAAGATATTGCAGCAGTCGTCGCCACGTGGACTCATATTCCGGTCAGTCGCCTGCTGGAGGGCGAAAAAGAGAAGCTATTGCAGATGGAAGAGCGTCTGCAGCAGCGCGTGATCGGTCAGCGCGAAGCGGTAGAAGCGGTGTCCAATGCCGTGCGACGCGCTCGCTCCGGTTTGCAAGATCCCAACCGACCGCTCGGCTCCTTCATCTTCATGGGACCGACGGGGGTGGGCAAAACGGAATTGGCCCGTGCACTGGCGGAATTTCTGTTCGACGATGAACACGCCATGATTCGCATCGATATGTCTGAGTTCATGGAGAAGCATACGGTCAGTCGCCTGATCGGTGCCCCACCCGGCTATGTCGGTTATGATGAAGGCGGTTACCTCACCGAGCATGTTCGGCGTAAACCCTACTCCGTCGTGCTTTTTGACGAGATCGAAAAGGCGCATCCTGACGTGTTCAACGTTCTGCTGCAGATTTTGGACGATGGTCGACTCACCGATGGTCATGGCCGAACGGTGAATTTCACCAATACCATGACGATTATGACCTCCAACATTGGCGGTCACATCATTCTCGACACGCTGGATCGTCATCCCGACACCAAACCGGGCGACCAAACCTATGAGGAGATGGAGCATAAGGTCACAGAGTTGCTAAGGCGCGAGTTCCGTCCGGAATTTCTGAATCGAATTGATGAGATCATCATTTTCCACAGCCTGAACCAGCAACAAATCCGCGCAATTGTGGACGTGCAACTCAAAACGATGCAGCGCTATCTGCAGGATAAGCGGATCATGCTGGAGCTAACGAACGCGGCAGCCGAAGCGCTTGCCCGCCAAGGCTATGACCCTTCCTTCGGCGCACGCCCGCTGAAACGCTTATTACAGCGCAAAATCATCAATGTGCTGGCAACAGCGCTCCTGGATGGCCAATTCACGGAGGGCGACACCGTTGTCGTGGATGTAGATCCGGCTAAACCGGACGAGCTCACGCTGAGGCCAGGGTGAAAAGCGAAATAACCATAAATTTTGGACTCGTAACCACGGATTCAGGGCATTTCGCGGTTTTTTCCACATTCAAGCTAGACACGCGCACTAAATTATCGTAGAAGACGCTGCTTCAATTGGTAACCAGTTTTTCCAAACTTGGCACATGGACGGATTATTATGCCTAAACAAAAAACACGTAAGTCAGTAGCTAAACGCTTCCGGAAGACCGCAACCGGCAAAATTAAACGGGAATCAGCGGGCCGAGGTCACTTGTTCACGAACAAGTCGGCCAAACAGAAGCGTCGCCTCCGGGCTGGGGCCTTGGTCGCTGATGTAGACGTAAAGCGTCTGATCAACTATTTGCCCAAATAGATTTTTGAGGAGTATCTGAGATGACAAGAGCAACAAATGCACCCGCCTCTCGCCGTCGCCGTAAAAGGCGTTTAGAACGGGCGAAAGGCTTCTATGGCAGTCGCAGCAAGCTGTTCCGTATGGCTACGGAGTCGGTTGACCGTGCGATGTCTATGGCGACGCAGCATCGTCGCAAGAAGAAAGTTGAATATCGTTCCCTTTGGATTGTGCGTCTGTCGGCCGCCTGCCGCCAGCATGATATCAGCTACAGCCGCTTCATCGAGGGCGTCAAAAAAGCGGGTATCGCGCTGAATCGGAAAATGTTGTCCGAGATCGCGATTCATGATCCGGACGGATTCGCCGCCATCGTCGAGCAAGCTAAAGCCGCCAAAGCGGCCTAAGCGTGGTGCACGATCGATTTAGCTAAGCGCCCTGCCCTCGTGCAGGGCGCTTTTTCTTTGGAGGATGGAAACTATGCAACCCACCTTGGTCGTTCTTGCTGCAGGCATGGGCAGTCGCTATGGCGGCCTGAAACAAATTGATCCCGTCGGCCCCAATCAGGAAGCCATCCTCGATTATTCGGTCTATGATGCCCGACAAGCGGGGTTTGACCGCGTTGTGTTTGTCATTCGCCGAGATATCGAGACAGACTTCCGCGAATTAGTCGGTAAACGTTTCGAAAACGCCATGGATACCGACTACGCCTTTCAAGCGCTGGATGCTCTCCCGGCTGGATATGCGCTGCCAACAGATCGGACCAAGCCGTGGGGTACCGCACATGCTGTCCTCTGTGCACAGGATCAAGTCGGTACGCCCTTTGCCGCCATCAATGCCGACGACTTTTATGGTGCGGACTCGTATAAGACTATGGCGAGATTTCTCACCGAGGCGCAGTCGGATAAAAAGGCTCACTTTGCCATGGCTGGTTTTGTGCTCCGCAATACCCTGTCCGAACACGGCCACGTAGCGCGCGGCATTTGCGAGGTAGATGATCAAGGGCTTTTGCAAAAGGTCACCGAACACACAAAAATTACACCCTCCGCAGAAGGTGCTGTATCCACGCATGATGACGGCACCACGACGCAATTGACGGGCAATGAGTGGGTATCCATGAATTTTTGGGGCTTCACGCCAGCATTATTTCCCGCGTTGGAAGAGGGCTTTGCCCAGTTTCTGACCGAGCGCAAAGACGACGCCAAAGCAGAGTTCTACATCACCGCCGCGATTGATGATATGATGAACGACGGCATCGCGGATGTACGCGTCTTACCCAGCGAAGCACGCTGGTTCGGGGTCACCTATCGTGAAGACAAGGCCTCGGTACAGACCGCGATCCGTGAGATGACCGAGTCTGGCGCGTATCCGTCACCTTTGTGGCCAGCGGCCTGAACCCGGCTTGGTTGCTGGGGACGCCGGAGGCTGTCTCAACCATTTCGCATTGCGGCGAGACACGCAGGTCGCGTCTCAACTCGGTAGGGCGAACCGTCCCGGTGAGCCGTGCGACGGATCTGAACATGTTCGGCCTATATTCCAGCACTTGATCCAGCGGCTCGGCGAGACCCGCCGGAGGACGGGCAGGCAGCCTCGCCCTACCAATCAAGGACCCGCTCCGCTCAGGCCCAGCCCTTGAGTTTGTAGTACAGCAGCGCTACCGCCTCGCGGGCGGAACGGCTGAGATAACTGATCCCATGCCAGAACTGGTAGCGGACGAACAAGCTGCTCTCGAGTGATTTCAGGGCGAAGTCTCCATCGACGCCATCTTCATGCACCGCCAGGTCGCTCTCAATCGATGTATCGTAGGCGGATGAGGAACCCACGTTCTGAAAGCCGGCGCGTTGGAATGTGCGCACAGAGCGGCGCATGTGTTCGGGTGAAGTAATAATCAGCACCGGTGCGGTCACTTCCTCCGCGTTCCATTGTCTTCGCCATTCGATCGC
>SLCI01000034.1 GCA_007125875.1 Kiritimatiellia bacterium
CGCTGATCTGACTAAAAAACTCCTTTAACTTATCGACCAGCAACTGCGCGCGATCATGGCGATGCTGCATTGAGGCGGCCTGCTCGCGCAGTTCATCCTCCACCTCTTTGCGCCGATCAATGTTTCGCGCCACCCCAACCATTCCGTGTACTTGGCTTCGCTCATCATGAAGCGGGCTCAGACTCAGTTCGAACCATTGGAACTGCTGTTGGGCACTGTACAGGCGCAGCTCGACCATCTCGGTACGTCCCTGCTCGGTGCAGGTCTTGATGCCTGCCAATAAGTGCGGCAAATCCTCGGGGTGCACACAGTCGGCCCATGTCTTCTCTTCTTTGAACCAACGATATGCGTCAAGACCGGTGTATTGCTCAAAGCCTACGTTGGCGGAAAGGATTTGGCCCGCCGGATTCAGAATCACAACAGGGTCGGATGATTCGCGAAAGAGCACATTGAAACGCTCTTCCGAGGCCTCCAAGGCGTAGGTCACGCCATCCAAGGACTTCACCACATCCAAATAGCGTTGCTCCCATGTGGTGGCCCACTCGACACACAGCATGACACACGGGAGACCATCGTCGCCTTGCAACCGCTCACAGGTGACCCGCGACACACGTCGTCCGCACAAATCAGGTGTATGAGAGAGCTCTTTGGTTTCGGCATTCGGATCCTGCCACCATTCGGGGGGCAACCATTGGTTAAACAGATCTGCAGAAATGCCCCAAAGCACTTCAAGCGATACGGGAAAGTTACCGGTATAGGCACTGGCGTTGCAGGCTATTTCATTCGCATAGCAAACCATCCCCTGACGATTTGCCACAGCAATGGGGAGACGTAAGGCGCCAACCATCTGCCGGCATGCCGCCGGCACCAACGATGACTCATTCTCGGACATATCGGTCACCCAAAAAGAACGGTCTTATTACTATACACCAAAATCTGACGCCGTATATGCAGCCATATCGCGCGAGACAAGACCGCCTTCTCGAGATCACGACCGCGCCGGATAAAATCATTGATCGTTTCGCGGTGCGATACGCGAATGATGTCTTGCTCAATGATAGGCCCCGCATCGAGCTCGGCGGTCACATAATGACTGGTTGCGCCAATGATCTTCACGCCACGTGCATACGCAGCATGATAGGGTCGCGCGCCGGCAAAGGCAGGCAGGAAGGAATGGTGAATATTAATGATGCGATTGGGATACCGGTCGACTAATTGTGGCGTCAGGATTTGCATATATCGGGCCAGCACGACGAAATCAACCTGATGCTCATCCAATAGCGCCAACTGTGCCTGCTCCTGTTCCGCTTTATTCTCCGGCGTGACCGGCAAATGTTGAAAGGGAATACCAAAGCGTTCGACGATATGACCGCAGTCCGCGTGATTACTGATGACTAGAGGGATCTCAACCGGAAACTCACCCGACTCGTGACGCGACAAGATGTCGTACAGGCAATGCGACATCTTAGAAACAAAGATTGCCATGCGGATCGGCTCAGCAGAATCGAAAATTTCCCAATCGATAGAATATTGCTTCGCCAAAGGCTCAAAAGCGCGGCTGAATTCAGGCAGCTCTAAATCGAAATCGGCCAGGGTCCACTCCATCCGCATGAAGAACACATCTTGCTCGAAGTCCACATGTTGGTCTAAATGCAGGACATTGCCGTTGTGTTGATGCACAAATCCAGTCACGGCCGCAACGATCCCCTTTTGATCGCGGCAATGAATATGTAAAATGGCTGTACGCTCTTCTTTCATAGTCTCTTATTTATATCGGATGTAAGGGTTTAGAGCAAGCCAACGCCAATTACCAAGCGCCACCCAGAACACCCGCAAGCAAGGCACTACGCAAAGACCAAGCAACGGTGCGGATCCAGTTAGTCCGAACTAATCGGCGATGAGGTACTGGATCGAACCCCTTCTCAAGCTTGAAGTGACAGGGTACTTGGAAGACCGCCGAAGAAATCCAGAGAACAAGCACCAGACCGAACCCGATTAAGGCGAAGTTCATGCTGAATATTTCGGGACGGGTAAAAAGCAAAAGAGTGGCCGTTATGGCCTCCAGCAGCATCATCGGTCCAACAGCCCACACCGTGCGATTCATGTGCGCCTGCTGGAAGGCCACATAGTTGGGCGGCGACACTCGATTCATCAACGGATAATGGACCAGCTGGACAAACCAAATCAGGCCGGTCATGTACCACGTACTGACGAGCTGTACGATCCAGATAAGTTCAACCCACTCACTCATCTCGTGTTCCTTCCCGCGCAAATGCTTGTTGAGTCACCTCATGGCGAAACGCAAAAAGCTTATTTAGCTTCCTTTTCATGAGGGGTTCGCCGATTAAGCGCCCCAGCCATCCACCCGGCAACGTGTATTCGACCTGATCTTCCAAAATCGAGCGGTTCGGGCCATTCGGCGTCATGCGATGCACATGCGTCCAGTGCTTGAATGGCCCCTTCACTTGCGTGTCGGTAAAACTCTCACCCGGGCGGTAATCAATGTGGGTGAGATCCCAGCGCAATGCGAACGGCATGGACCCGACCAGCAACGAAATCCGAGCACCATCACGGATGCCGCCCTCTTGGCGGAGAACGCGTACGCGCTCCCAAGGTGGCGTCAGGCACTTAAACGCGCCGGGCGCCTCATGCCAATCGAA
>SLCI01000001.1 GCA_007125875.1 Kiritimatiellia bacterium
CACGGCCAGCTCGTGCCGCGACAGCCACTGGGTCAAACGGCGACAATCCCGCCGCGATTAAATCCGGATTGATGAAACGAACCCGTCCGACATAGTTCGGCAAGAAAGTGCGGGCAAATGTGGTCTTCCCCGCACCGTTCGAGCCCCCTATGACATAAACATCCTTCATCTACTGCACCTTAACCCCACCCCTTCAACGCCTCCGGCAAGGTCACCTTCATTCACTGGTGTGGCATCATCGCCGCCAGCCTTTGTCTTAGCCCTCATCGCTAGAATTGCAATGCCAGCCCAGTGCTAAATTATGGCCGGATATTCGCATTCAATGCAAGATTGATTGAACAATGGCCTATTCTTGGATTTGGCGCGAGCTCACCCACCTGTCGGCGTCCCTACGAGCGGGTCTTTGAATCAAATGGCGAGCTGACGCCGGGTCCCATCACTATCCCGAAACCCGAATCCTGGATCGCGAATCGCGTATCGCGCCTCCCGCAACTCTCCCACTTCATTAATCCGTGTGTATCCGTGTCCATCCGTGGTTCCCTCTTTGCTTGCGGGCAGAGCTGTCACGCGGTGGAAAGGTGTTGCGAGGGAATTCGCAGCGGGTCATGCTGGCGCGCATGATCACGGTGAAAACAACGTGGGGTGACTGGCAGATCGATACGACGGCGGCGGGCGTGATCGCGGTCGACTTGCCGGCGCTGGCGAAAACGCCGCGGGTACCTTTTGCCATTCAGAACTTTGGCACGACGACATCATCGGACCGCACGCATCTCAAGGCGGTGCAGCGCTATGTGGATGCGTTATTAGTTGGCACGCCCTGCCCTCTCCCCCCGCTGGTGCTGCCTGCGGGGACCCGTTTCCAGCAACAGGTATGGCGCGCGCTGATGCAGATCCCGGTAGGAGCGACGATGACCTATGGCGAATTGGCGCGCGGACTCGACAAGCCAAACGCGAGCCGGGCGGTTGGCACGGCCTGTGGCGCGAATCCGATTCCCCTGTTCATCCCATGTCATCGGGTCACGGCGGCCAACGGCGGGCTGGGCGGTTTTTCGTCAGGTTTACCGTGGAAACGGTTGTTGTTGGCGCATGAAGCAGGATCGGCGTAGCCGCGTTTGGCGATCAGGGTCAATACGTTCTCTCGCTAAACGCGTATTCAATGGGATGGTTGCGCTTTTGAAGGAGCGAGCTCTGCGAGCCCGGAGGCCGCCCAGAGGCCCTTCATGATCCATACAATATCGCGGCGTCGCGGAGCTCCGCCCTCCAGCTTGTCACTACCCGTATGGTGCGAGGCAGTTGCGAGGGCTGGATTGCCCGACCTATGGCGATCAGTCCGCGTGAGGATCGGCTTGCGAATGATACCGTACTCCAGTATTCTTCCTCGATTGCGCCTGTAGCTCAACTGGACAGAGCGCTGCCCTCCGGAGGCAGAGGTTGTGGGTTCGAACCCCGCCAGGCGTACCAGCACATGCTCCCCGCAACCTTTCGTGCAACACTTCCGTTTTATACCATCCTCTAATACGCATCGGCCTATTCGCCGAAAACTTTGGCATGAAAAGAGATGGGTTCGCCGCAGTAAGAGGACGACACGGAGGTCGTCCCTCCAGAATGCTTCTACCGTAACTGGTTCTGCTTAGCGTGTACCGGAGGGGCAATCGTCCTCCTTCGCCAAGGCTACGGCGGACAGGCTGTGTTGCCCTGAGAATGTGCCGAAAAGCTTTAGCAACGGGTATTAGTCGTCCAGCTTCAGGCCGATTTGGGCCGATTGCGGTGGTTTAGTTGTGGTGGTGCGACGACGGCGGGTGGTGCGCTTGCGACTGCCGTGTTGCTGTGCGACGCGGCGCGCTTCGGCTTGATGATCGGGATGACGACGCAATTCGCTGAACGCGGCGCGGGCACTTTTAACGGCGGCGGCGTGATCGACGATCGGATCGGGATACTCGGACGGTTTTCTGGCGCTGAGCCAAGGCGTATGAATCTCCGCTTCGCTCAAAGACGCCAGCTCCGGGATCCACTCGCGTATAAATGTGCCGTGCGGATCCTGGTCATGGCCTTGTTTGACCGGGTTATACATACGGAGTGTATTAATCCCGGTGGTGCCGCTTTGCATTTGAATTTGGCTGATGTGAATGCCGGGCTCGTAATCGATAAACTGGCAGGCAAGCCAATCCCTGAAATCGCGCCAATCGATCCAGAGATCATAGGCCGCGAAGGAAACGAGCATGGCGCGCATGCGAAAGTTAATCCAGCCGCGCGTTTGTAGTGCGCGCATACAGGCATCGATAAAGGGATAGCCGGTCCGGCCTTTCATCCAGGCCTCCAATCGCTCGGGCTGCGCGTTACGGGTGCGCAAGGCTTCGCAGACGCGATTAAAACAGTGCTGTTCGATGGCCGGTTCAGATTCCAGCTTTTGAATGAAATGGCAGTGCCAATGCAGCCGGGCATCCAATGAACGCAAATCGTTTAAGGTGATGCTGTCCGGCTGGGGCGGCTGACTTTTGATTTCTTGTCGTTTAGCTCGCACGCGTTGAATGATCTCGCGCATGGATAGACAGCCCCAGGAAAGATAGGGACTGAGACGGGAACATGACGAATAGGCGGTGACCGGACTGCTCATGGCCTTTTGATAGCCGCGCCCTCGACCGGAGAGAAAAGAATC
>SLCI01000072.1 GCA_007125875.1 Kiritimatiellia bacterium
TACACGCTAAGCAGAATCAGTTACAGTAGAAGCACTCTGGAGGGACGACCTCCGTGTCGTCCTCTAATTGCGGCGAACCCTTCTCTTTTCATGCCAAAGTCCTCGGAGAATAGACCGAAAATATTGGACACTGGTATCAGATGCGGCCTAGCGCGAAGCGAAAGGGGCGTCTGCTCCCCGCTATCTCGAAGCTCGAATCCTGAATCTTGAATCGCAAATCATGGATCCCGCATCGCGCCCGGCAGCAGATCGGCCAGCGTGGCTTCCAGCAGATCAATGCTGCGATCCCAATCAAATCGCTCTTGCACCATGCGCCGCGCATTATCGGCGATCCGCGCGCGCAACGCCGCATCATCCAGCAACAACTCAATCGCCTCCGCCATCCGGGCCGGATCATCCGCAATCACGGCATTCACCCCGGTCTGAATCGGGATCCCTTCCGCCGCGGTCGACGTACACACAACCGGTAGCCCGGCGGCCATTGCCTCAAGAATCTTCACACGCACGCCCGACCCCATCCGAATCGGACATACAAACAAGCTGGCCCGCTGCATCAATGGCCGAATATCGGCGAGCTCGCCGGGCACATGAACACCGCGATATTGTTGCGAGAACAACTTCATCGCCAAGCTGGGGTTCGGTCCAACGGCATGAAACGTTAGCTCTGGTCTTCGTCCACTCAACACGCTCCAAACATGCTGAACAAACCAGGCGAAACCATCCTGATTACTCTCATCCCGGTATTGCCCCGTGAACAGCAGCGACGGCTCGGGTTGCGACACCGTCTGAGCCGCTTGATAATACGCGTAATCAATGCCGGGCGGAACCACGCTCACACGGACGGACGGCTCATATGCCTGCAACAAAAAGGCGTCGGATCGATTCAGCGTCAAAACGCGGTCCACGGTGCGATGCAGGTCAAGCTCAAAGCGGCGGATGTCGCGCCGAATCAGGTGTTCCCGAACGGCGCGTTGGAAGGATCGTTCCGGCAAAAACAACGGACTGCGACGCGCCACGCTGGCGCAATCATGCGCCGAAATCACTTTTCGCACCGCCGGCAGCCAAGGATTTTCGAACAAACACTGCCCCATCGGCGTGAATTCGGCCAAAACCACATCATACTTCGAAGCCTGCACCATATCGCCAACCGCTTTGTACAGGGCCGGCGTATGATAGGGCCAATAGGGTGGCGGGATACGGGACCATACATAGTCGCGCACACGCCCGGGCAACGACCGTCGTGACGGTGCCGGTATACGCCGCACTTCAACCAACTCTTCATAGAGCGGGTCTTGGCCTATGCCTTCAGACTTTCCTTGCAGGGCGCACAGACCAACGCGATGCCCGCGCTCAACTAAACGTTTCATGCGCTGATAAACAATCTGCAGGCCAGCGCGAGAACGGGCGTGCGGCAAATGACTCGCAATAAAGAGGATTTTCATGTTTCCGGCGAACCATCGATGCGGGCCAGCAATTCGATGAACTCTTCCTCGGTCAAATCTTCCAACGCGCGCCCTTCCGACTTCAACTGGGCTGCGATACGGGCGCAAATTTCGCTCATCGCATCGTGAGAGTGCTCCGATCCGAGCAATACGCGGAAGCCCTCGCCTTCCGTCACGCGCATATGCCCGTCGCCTGCCTCGTTGCCGAGGCCGATAATCTGTACTATGCGATCCGCCCGGTCTGTACTCATGGCGAGGCATCATACGGCATCCCTTGCGCCCCCGCAATTCGCCATTTGATTTCAATCAGGCACTTCGATACACTCTTAATGATTGTGAACTTGCGAGGAGACCGACGTTGAGCAAAGACATTGCAGAAATCATAGATGGGTGGGAATACGATCCCGGCCGGGTTTCGGCCCGTTGGATTAAGGGTACCGATGGCGGCACCAAGATTCAGTTGCGCCTCGATCTGGGCCTTTTCCAGATGGAACCGGAAGGACGGCCCGACGGCACGCGTCCGCGTGGATACCCCAGTCTTTTGGACTACTATTTAACCCTCGAGCGCACATCGAGCGGCATGGCTTTCCCTCGCCTGAATGAGGAGGCCTGCGCGGAATTGCAGCAGGAAGCGGTACAATATTATTACCGTTACTTGTCGCTTTATGCCCTGCGCCACTATGAGGGCGTAATCCGTGACACACGTCACAACATGATGATCGTCGAGCTGGTCGAACGCCATGCGCAAGACGATGATATTGCCTGGGAGTTCCTGCAATTTTATCCCTATATGCGGATGATGAATGCCCGTGCCACCGCCGACCAATTTGTTGCTGACGGACGTGACGAATATGAAATGGCGATTTTGGCCATCGAACAGGGCCTTGCCGACATTCGAGCCTTCTGGAAAAAGCACGACGATGCGGATTATGACGGCGAGCTATCCACCGACGAGGAGGATGTGCTGAACGAACTGATCGAGGAACTGAAAGAGCGCAAACCTAAAAGCCAGAGTGAGCGCCTGCAGGAAGACTTGCAGCGAGCGATCGCTGTCGAGAACTATGAAAAAGCCGCCAACCTGCGGGACGCCTTGCGACGCATGGACAAGAAGGGCGGTAAATCCAAGCAGCCGGACGTCTCATGACGATTATTGAGCCGCATATCCATATGTTTTCCCGCACGACGGAAGACTACCAAGCCATGTATGAGCA
>SLCI01000187.1 GCA_007125875.1 Kiritimatiellia bacterium
GCCCGCCGCCAATTGGATTTCGCCAATCTGTAGATCGGGCACGGTGTTGGAGCTGGTATAGCGGCCATAACCGAACAACACCGCGCCGATGGCGAGCATAGGCCACAGATAGCGCGAGTAAATGTGTGCGCGCTCCTTGATGTTATCCCCTTGCAGTAGCGCCCAAATAATCAGGAGTCCCGCGAGCCCCAAGGCCAGGGCGGCACCGGTCTGAATCAAGGGCAGCCAAGCGGCGTCCAGAGGCAGTAGCATCGCCAGGACGATGCCGCTGATGTACAGGTAACAACCGCCGATGATCTTATTCTGCCACTTCATGACGCACATCCCATTCGTAGACCACTTCGCTGTAATACGCCCGGTTCGAGTCCCAGATCGCCGAGGCCTCGATATCGCCCCACCACATCGCGCGCGCGGTATCGCGATACTCCGGATGAAACACAATCACGCCCAGTCCCAGCAACAGGGCGATCAGCATAATGCGTTGCAACATTTTAACGCCACGTTCCATAACCTAGTCCTTCCTCATTGCATCTGGGGCATCCGGATCATAGTCGGTATCCTCCGCCGGCTGAGGATTCCGTAACACAAAGAAATAAACAAAAAAGAACGGCAAACAGGGCAGGAAATAAAGCACGCCCTCCTGCGTGTAGAAGATCCGCTCGCGACTGTAAATCAGCCACGCCAAAAAGCCGAACAAACCGATCGTGTTGAGGGTCACCACCAATATTTTGAGCGCGCGCTCGCTCATTTATTCCTCATCAATAAATTGATGACCGCAGTGATCTCGTCCTCCGAGTAGGTCTTGGGCGCCCCCTGATGGTTGGCGATATACTCGACCGCTTGATTCGGTTTCAGGACCGGCGTCACTGCGCCCGGCACGGAAAACGTCGTGCGCGGCGACAAGAAGATCACGATCGAATAAATGTCCGTCCAATCGATCGCCGACCGCTCCAGCACGCCACGCAGAATCTCGACATGCCGCTGCGTTTGCTTAATCGGATTGAAGACCTTAATCGGTGGCGTGTCGGGATCCTTGGTCTGTATCCAGCGCTCCTCTTCTTCCGACCCTTCGATGTGGCCGCGCCAGTTCTTCGTTTCAATCGCGAAGATGCCGCGGGGACAGATGATCAAGTGATCGATCTGAGCCGATTTACGGCCCAGCTTAATGCGCAGGTCATTAAAGATGTAATGCGAGTTGTCCAACTGCTCAGCCAATTGACGGGTCACCTCGACCTCGCCCCGTAACCCCGCCTGCACGATCTTCTCCTCGCGACTGTTCTGCTGAATGCGAATACGGTGCGCCACGTAGAAGACCGCCGCGGCCAGCCCCAAATAGAAGGTGGTCGTGTGCTGGAGCCAGAGATAGAGCATGACCCCGATTGCGAGCAAGGCAATGGCCCCACCCAACTCAAAGCGCAGTAAGTTTTGCAGCGCGCGCGTCTCATCTTCCAGCGACTTGCGGCGCTTGGTCAGCGAAGACTCTTCTGTCAGGATACGGGCCATTAGCTGAGCATCCGTGCAGCGGTGCCTTCAGGCGTGAATAGGCTGACCGGGCTCACTCCAGTCGCTCCAACAACTCGGAGGCCGCCGAGCGACGATGGACTTCGGTAATCCGGATCCGGGCGCGATCGCCAGGCTGCGTGTTGGGCACGAAAATCACCATGCCCTCGATGCGCGCGACGCCGTCGCGATCCGGATTATTGCGGTCCTGGTCAGTCACCTCGACGGTATACTCCTGCCCCACTGCGACCGGCGCATCCGGTGCCTGTTCACGCGTTGTTCTGGGCGGCGGCGTGGGTGTAGGGCGCGCCGCATCTTCCGCCGGCAAAGTCGCCAGCTTCTCGCCGATCGCGAAACGTCCAATGTCCTCCGTGACCTGAAATTCGATGAATTCTCCGCGGGCGGCACCGGCGACAAAAACCACTTTGCCGTCTACGCGCACAATACCATCGCCGTCCCGGCCGACATCCTCGACCACACCGCGATAGGTTTGGCCCACCATCGCCGACGTTGGTTGCTCGCGACGCGGTTCCCGCGGCTCGCGCGGCGGTCGACCTCGATCCGCCACTTCAACCCCGCTATCGAGCTGCTCAATCACAATCGAATCCGCCGTCGAACGGCGAATTCGTGTCACTTCAATCACCACCAAATCGCCGCGACTCGCGTTCGGCACAAAGGTTACCAAGCCGCCGATGCGGGCAATACCGGAAGCGCCCTCGCGCGCCTCGTCTACGACCAACACCTTGTAGCGATTGCCCTCGCGTGCCTCGGCATCCGGATTTTCCAGCGTGTCGATCACGGACAACACATTCAGCTCGACTGCGGCGGGCGTTTCAACCTCGACCGTTGATAGGATGATCTCTGATGCCTCATCACCACCCCGAAAGGCGAGATACACCACCACACCGATTGCACCCACACAAATCAGCAGCAGCACCACAAGCGTAGTACGCGATAAAGAGGACGTGCCCGACGGCGGAGAAGCTGTGCTCATATAACAATCACCTCAAGTTGGATTTCTCAGGCTCCACTGTACAGTATGAGCGTGTACGGGCAAACGAAATTTGGGGCATACAGCGCAGCCTGATCCACCAGTCGTGTCCGCGCGAACCTGCGTGCCC
>SLCI01000040.1 GCA_007125875.1 Kiritimatiellia bacterium
GTGAAAGCGGTACCGGTAAAGAACTGGTTGCAAAAGGTATCCATGCGCGTAGTCCACGCGCCGAAAAACCGTTTGTGGCTATCAATTGCGCTGGTATTCCCGAGGGATTACTGGAAAGCGAACTGTTCGGGCATGAGAAAGGCGCATTTACCGGTGCGTACGCCCGCAAGATCGGGAAGTTCGAATTGGCGGCAGGGGGGACGGTCTTTCTGGATGAAATCGCCGACATGCCGATGGTGACCCAGGCCAAGATTCTCCGCGCCCTGCAGGAGCGTGAGATTGAACGGGTGGGTGGGACCCAATCCATCCCGATCGATATTCGCGTCATCGCCGCGACCAACAAGGAGTTGAAGCATCTCGTTGAAGACGGTTCGTTTCGAGAGGATCTGTATTTCCGACTTGATGTGTTTACCGTGCGATTACCGCCCCTGCGGGAACGCAGCGAGGATATCCCTTTGATCGCGACACGATTCCTGCGTCGGATCAAACCCTCGGCATCGATATCTTCCAAGGCGCTGGCCGCGCTGACGGCCTATAACTGGCCGGGCAACGTGCGGGAATTACGCAATGTAATCGAGGCCGCGGCCGTGCTGGCTGACACCGTGATCGAGTCACAACATCTGCGTGTGAGCGCGCTGGGCGATGGCAATCTGCAGCTTGATGCGGCTGGTTGGGCAAACAACGGACCTCAGAATCTGGATGAGCGCCTCAATGCGATCGAAAAGGCCATGATTCTTGAGGCACTTGCGCGCACCGGCGGTGTTCAGGTGCGTGCGGCCGATGTGCTGGGCATCAAGGAGCGAAGTTTGTGGCACAGAATCGCGAAGCATCAAATCGATGTTTCCAGTGTTCGGAAGACAGGGGCACAACATGAAATGCCGATCCCTCAATAATTGGAGGCGCGGACTCCAAAGATTGGTGCCAATCAGGCACATGATTGTGGAGCGTTTGATCCGAATGCAGGGGATTTCACCGTTCTTGGAGTTGGCACGTTTTATGCGAAAGGAAAAACCATGAAGCAACGGACATGGGATAGCGTGGGGGGGATCCGAAAGTGGACCTTGCTTTATGGATACGAAACAAGTGAGTGGGCGGGAAAGTAATGCAAAGAAAGAGAGGGTATCATGACTACGGTACGAGTAGATAGTGCAAGGGCTGGCTTCACCTTGATTGAGGTGATTGCGGTGTTGGTCATTCTGGCGGTACTGGCGGCGGTGGCTATTCCGCGCTATGTCAGCCTTATCGACGATGCACGTACGCAGGCACTGGAAGGCGCGATCGCGGCTGGGCTCTCCCATGTCTCGATGGCCTATGGTCGCTTAGCGTTGCAATCGGGACGAGAGCCGACGGCGGCTGAAGTGGCGGCTGCCTCCGCAGCCGAAGCTCCGAACAGCGCCGACTATTCGTTTGCGTTTGCTGCTGCTGATAATGGGGTAAACGTGACAGTGGCTGAGATTGACGATGCAACCATGACCGATACACGACTTTGGCGCATGCCATAGTCCAGTGTTGACCGGGCCGGCGGATCGAATGCGATCTGCCGGCAGGTCGCCTGAGGATTGAACATGAAGGTCGGGAATATATGTGATCGTCGCTGGAAGGCCGGGTTCAGCCTGATTGAGGCCGTTGCCGTGCTGGTAGTGCTGGCCGTCTTGGCCTTCTTTGTTGCCGTCGGCTCTCGAGGCTCACAGGCCGCGCTGGCCGCGGACGCCGAAATCCTCAGAAGCCATCTGCGCTTCACGCAAGCCTTGGCAATGGCCAACAACACCTGCACGTGGGGGATCAGCATCACCGAGCAAGGCTATACGTTGCAACAAGACGGTGATCCATCGCCCCTTAACTTGCCGGGCGAGAACTCGCCCAGTCGAAGTTTGTCGCCGAGCGTGCGGATCGTACAGGGCACCGGTGTACACGAATTTTGTCCGTGGGGATGCCCCGGCACGACGATGAATATCACGCTATCTGACGGCCAGCGTTCAGAGCAAATCTCCGTATTATCGTTTACAGGGCTGGTACAATGAAAAAGTGGCAACAACGGGATGGATTTACGCTGATCGAATTGATTGCGATCATTGTGCTGGCCGCGCTCGCACTGGTTGCGATACTGCCATTCATGGGGGAAACGTTTCTGCGATCACACGAACCACGCACACAGTTGGTCCATGCCCTCGACTTGCAGTCAGCCATGGAAGATTTGGTGGCAGCCTATACGAATGAGCTGAGTTCGCTTCACCATTTCGTTGGGCCGGTTGGCGGGACGGTGGCGGGACGTTTTGTCGTCATCGAAAACGCGTTCGTAGAGTTTACCTATCCCGGTCTGAGCGAGACGGGGTCGGCGGACGAGCACTTGCTCAAAATAACCATTGGTAATGAGGTCGGTGATAGAGTCACCCGCTTATTCTCGGTGCCGCTATGAAAAAGGGTTTCACATTAATCGAGTTGATCGTGGTGCTGCTACTGTTCAGTTTGTTGACGTTGGCCTCGATCATAGCGTTGCTGCCCATGGTGGAGGGCTTCTTTATGGTGCGCCAAAACACCGAGGCGGCCCAGCGCACGCAGTTGACGATGGGACGATTGATGGTCGAAATGCAAACCATCACCAATGTCGTTTCCAGTGGGTCGCAAACCATTACGTATGACTTTCTGGATCCGGCCGGTGTCCCGCACCGGCGCGTGCTGGCGTGGGCCGGCTCCGGTGCCCCGCTGACGTTAAACAATGTAGTCCTGAGTGATGATGTCGGATCCTTTGAGCTCCGGTACTTGGCCCATCCGACCGGTAGCCGCACGACATCTTGGCAACCTCAATCTCGTATGATTGAGGTGGTCTTGGCCTCGGCGCGAGGCGGAGACATTTATACGAATCGAGTCCGTCCACGGAATATTCCGGGAGGATGATGTCATGAAGACAAATAGACAAAGGAGCGGTCGGCGCGGGTCGATCTTGGTGGTGGTTGTAATTGCGTTACTGGGGGCGTCCTTCTTGGGCGCGGCGTTTTTATCGATGGCGACCAGTTCACGCTTCCAGCGCGTGCATGCGGCGAGCACCTACCGGGCCTATTATCTCGCTGAGTCGGGTGGCGCGTATGTCCGGTCCGTGCGATTGATGGATCATACCGCCATGCCGGCCGGACTGTTCACACTGGCCAACGGGGATCAGTTCTCATTGGTCAGCTTCACCAACGATCAGCAATTAATTGTTCAGTCCACCGGTATCGCCAATCCCGGCAGTCAAATTGAGGCCCGCCGGATGTTGACCTTCGTTTTGACCGATTTAGAGAACGATGTCATTCCGGTCGATTTCGATTTGGAAAATGACGGGCAGTTCGATGATGACATGTGGAACACGGTGGACGTGGATCCCAAAATTCGCACCACCGGACCATCGGGTGGACAACCGGCTTTGGACTTAAAGGGTACCGAGGGGCAAATTTATCTCAATTGGCAGGACAAGCCGGAAGTCAATTTGGCGCAGGTCTGGGCGTACAGTGGCGGACTGCTGGATTATGACGTGCAGGTAAAGATCAAGCCGTTTGATACCGGTTCGCAAGCGGCCTACAGCAAGCACTACATGCTGGGCATCTCATTCCGCCTGCACCCGGATATCAACAACTGCTATGGCCTGTCCTATTTCCGCTCGAATGCCGGCACCAATCCGGGCCAGACCCCATCGTGGGTTAACGAGCTGCCTCCCGCGTTTGCGGCCTTGAGAGGGACAAACGTCTACCTGGTGTTATGGTACCGCGATGGTGGCATTGGAACCCTGGACTTACTGGGACACCGGTTGTTGACTCCCGCGGATCAGGTCGTTGAGATCCGGAACGATAATCCGGAGTTGAAGGATTATTCGACCGTGCTGGTATCACTGAAAGAGCGGTATGGCGACCAGGGGCAACGAGAGAATGTCATCACCGCCTTCATGCAAGGCGCCGATATCTATCCGCTCTGGGAGTCGCGCGCCGATATGGAGTGGCAAGATAACTCCGCCGTGTTTCCCGCTCCGGTCCAGTGGGAGGATGGCAGCACAAGCAAAGTGGATGCTCGTTTGACCTCGGAGGATTTCGATGTCAATCGACCCGCCGAAGTGGGGATCCACGTCTTCTATGATCGGTCCGGCGCCAATCTCAAATTCTTTGATGATTTCGCACTGCGGATGGAGAATTATGCGGCCTCATCGACAACACAGGTTCAGTACTAGATGACGAAATGGAGGATAACATGATGAATACTATGAGCAGGCTGCTAAAAGGGGCGTTCGTTCTCGTCCTGTTCGCCGGCCTCATGCTGTTGGCGGGTGGTTGTGATGACGCCGTGACCGATGGGGGGCTGACCGTTACCCCCAACGCGGTTGACCTGGCTACACCGGGTAGCGTGGTTTTGACGGCTGCGCGACCGGAACAAGCGGGGGCTGCTGAGGGGACCAGATCATCCGAACTCCTCCTGCCGTTAGAGTGGAGCGTCTTGAATCCGGACCTGGGCCAAGTGATCTCCCGGGGCGGATACGAGGCGGTGTATGTCGGGCAAAATCGATCAGGACAAAACATAGTCTTTGTAAAAGATCGTAACGGGCGCGAAGGACTGGCGACCATTAATCAGTAGTGGATGCCATGTGTTCTGCTCGACAGCAACCCCGGGGCTCGGGCGGCAGATTGTCGGAACCTGTCGCAGGGGACTATTACGCCGTATTGGCTGAGATCTCGGCCCTGGCTGCTTCCGGCTTGGGTGAGCAATTTGACGGCACGATTACGGACATGTTGAGATTGATCGGCGAGTATTTCGAAGCTGATCGGGCTTACCTTTTCCTGTATTCGGAGGATTTGCTTACCGTCGACTACTCGCACGAGTGGTGCGCGGAGGGTATTACGCCTCAACGTCACCGGTATCAAGACTATGCCATCGATCACTTCCCGTGGTGGCGTTGTCAATTGGAGGAACTGCAGCCTATTCTCATTCCTTCTGTCGCGGCGATGCCACCAGCGGCAGCCGCAGAGCAAAAAGAATTACTGGCCCAGGACATTCAATCGCTGGTTTGTATCACCATGCAGGACGTGCAGGGGCATGTGATCGGATTTATCGGATTGGATGCCGTTGAAACGGAGCAGGCATGGTCCGAATCGGTCATTCGGATGCTGCAGGTGGTTGCCGAAATCATTTCCGGCGCGATTCAGCGCAACCAAGCCATTCTGGCTGCACAAGCGAGCGAAACCCGGCTTCGCACGCTTGCGGAACTCGGGCGTCAGGTCGTGTGGGAGGTGGATTGCAACGGTTTATTCACCTACGTGAGTCAAGTGGCGCAACACGTGTACGGCTATGCCTCCGATGAACTGGTTGGAAAGAGGCATTTCTTCGATTTGCATCCCGAGGAAGGGCGTGAACAGTTTATACGCCAAGCCTTCGAAGTGTTTCAGCGGCGGGAATCATTCACGGATTTGCTCAATCCGATTGAAACGAAAAGCGGGCAGGTGATCTGGGTCTCCACGAATGGTATCCCCGTGTACGGTGAAGATGGCGAGCTAAAAGGCTATGCCGGATGTGATTCAGATGTCACGGAACGCGAACAGGCACAGGCCCTGATGCGCGAGCATCAAGCGAGTCTTGAACGCCGCATCCAGGAGCGGACCGAAGCGCTGGCCTACGCGAATACCAAACTCATTCAGAGTGAGGCGCGCTATCGTCGTGTGGTGCGTGCGACCCATAGCTTTGTCTTTCACATCATTGTCTCGGACGGACGCATGGGGCGTCCACTGTTCGATGCCAGTGTGGAAGACGTCACCGGCTATTCTCCGAGTGACTTCGCGCGAAAACCGGCGCTGTGGCGTCGTATCATTTGCGCGGAGGACGTTTCACTCGTCCTGCGCCAAATCAGGCACCTGACCTATAGCAGGCCGATCAATGTGATTGAGCACCGCATTCGCCATAAGGATGGTTCGATGCGCTGGGTGCGCAGCACCACCGTTGCGGAGTATGACCATAATCAACGTTGTATCGGCTATGACGGCTTGATTACAGATGTGACCGCACGAAAGGTGGCGGAGCGCGAGCGCGATGAACTGCTTACTAAGCTGCAACGGATGGCGACGCGGGACGCCATGACCGATTTACTGAACCGGGCGGGCTTCTACGAGGAGCTGGGACGTTTATGGAACATTGGCTGCCGTCATCCTTTCACCATCGGATTGTTGGTGGTGGATGTGGATCATTTCAAGTCCGTCAACGACACCTTTGGACATCTCACGGGTGACGCGTTGATTGAAGAGTATGCGTCAGTGGTGAAGTCGACCCTGCGCGATTCTGATTTGGTGTGCCGATACGGCGGCGATGAATTGGTCATTATCCTGCCTTGGTCGGATTTAGATGAGACGATTGAGGCGGGTGAGCGTATGCGCGAACGGATTGTGCATCACATCTTCTGCAAGCAAAAGGGCGACCTATCGATCACCGTGTCAATCGGCGCCCATGCGATGGAGCCCCATCCACAAAAGACCATACATGAGCTGATCAGTCTGGCCGATCGCGCGCTGTATCAGGCCAAGCAGAATGGCCGGGATCAATTGTGTGTGGCGCAGGATCACGAAGCGGACGCGGGCACACAGCTGCAGGCGAATGAAGAAGTCTGGACCGCGTCTGCGCCGGTGGATGGCAAGATCTCGGTACTGGTCGTCGATGATGATCCCCATCTGTTGGAAATGATGCGACGCTGCTTGAAGGAGGAATCATTCGTGCTCCACTGCGCCAGCAATGTGAAGCAGGCGACCATGATCGTTGAAAGGGAGAAGGGGCTTATCCACGTCGCATTGGTAGACCTCTATCTTGGCAATGAAAGAGGGCTGGATTTCATTGCCCAACTGCAAACACTGGATCTATCACTTGTCCCGATTGTGATGACGGGCGAACCGACGCTGGATGCGGCGATTGAGGCCATGCGGTCGGGATCCTACGATTTCGTCCAAAAGCCGTTTAAGATCCCGCTGCTCATGATGATTATTCGGCGGGCGATGGAACATCGACGATTGATGCTGGAGAATCAACGGTATCAGCAGCACTTGGAGGCAATGGTCGCCCGTCGTGAATATGCCCTGGCGCGCGCATTGGAGGACCAAAAGAAAGCGACCCTGTTCACCTTGGAGGCGATGGCGGCTTTAATCGATGCCCGCGAGCAGAGTACCGGGGAACACTGTCGGCGTGTGGCGGAGATGACCAGTATGTTCGGACGGGAGATGGGGGTAACGTTCGAGGAGCTCGAGACCTTACGGCGCGGTGCGCTCCTGCATGATATCGGCAAGATCGCGATCCCGGACGAGATCCTGTTGAAGAAGGGGAAACTAACGGAACAAGAACAAGCGGTCATGCGTCGTCATCCCTCGATTGGCTATGAGATTATCGCCAGCAGTCCGGAACTGCGTGATGCGGCTGAAATTGTCTGGGCACATCAGGAGCGCTACGATGGTACAGGCTATCCGCGCGGCTTGCGCGGTGATCAGATTTGCATTGGGGCACGGATCTTCTCTGTGATCGATGCCTATGATGCGATGAGATCGAATCGTCTCTATCGATCGGCCCTCTCGCCTAAAATGGCCCTGGCGGAGATTTTGCGCCACAAGGGCACGCAGTTTGATCCCGACGTGGTGGATGCCTTCTTGCGATGCCAAGGCAGCTTGGAGAGTGTCGGGTATTACGCACAGTCCGAGGCCGAATAGACCTCAGGTGTGCTTTCGTGGGGCAATCAGCTGCTCCGCAACCAAGCCCTCTGCTGCCAAGGCTTTCGCGGTCGATGGTCCCACCGCCAGCCACGACCGCTGTGCCGTGCGCTCATCCGGATAGCGACTGAAATAGGCCTCGACCGTCGAGGCGCTGGTAAAGAGTACGCGCGTGAAGGGGGTTGCGGGTAAGGGGCGCACGGGCGTTGCGCGATTCTGATAGAATACGACCGGCTCTGCGCGGAGCCCCGCTTCCTCCAGGCGTTGCATACGGGTAGCCTGCGGCGCTTTCGAGGAGCAGGGATAGAGATAGCTTCGTCCTTGCAGCGGTGTGGTTTCCGATAGTAAGGCGTGCAGGCCGCCATAATGATCCACCGATGCGTCGGCCCGCAATCCGTAGCCCTGCAATTCCGTCGCTGTTGCCGGCCCGACCGCCAAGAGATGTTTGCCCGCGAGGGCGCGGACATCGCCGTGCGCAAGCACAGCCTCCATCACGGCATGGACCGCAAACCGCGATGGGAATAAGATGCCATCAATCTGGTCGAGGTGCTGCTCCATCATCTTCACCCGCTCGTCCAGCGGCACGGCAACGAGCTCAATCAGCGGGAAGTGAATCAAGGGGCCGTGCCGCAAAAAGTGCTCGGGATCCGTTCCCACAAACAAGGTACGCTCGCTGGCAGGAAAGAGTTGGGTCCCCAATAGAAAGACAGCCGGCCGCTGAATCGTGGCCGCGCCCAATGCGCCCAGCGGAACCGAACGAACGGCTTCGTCAGGATAGCCGAGTCGTTCGCCCACGAGGATGGACGTGTCATTCGACCAACCCGCCCGTTGCAATCGCGCTTGAATGTCACCGGCCTCGCTGACGCCCATATAGATCGCCACGTTTCCTGTGCCCGGGGCGGGAAATTGCGCGGGCTCCTCGCCGGTTGGCGTGTGCCCCGTGACCAAATGCAGGTGCCCGCCGTCATGCCGATGCGTTAAGGGCGACAACGCGTGCGCCGCCGCGACTTGCGCCGCCGTCAGGGCCGGCACAAGATCGACGCGCAGGTTCCAATTACGCAGAAAATCCAACTGCTCACTGAGATGAGCAAAGATTAAGGGGTCGCCGCCTTGCAAGCGCACGACGAGGTGACCCTTTTCAGCTTCCTCTAACATCAGGCGATGGATCTCAGATTGGGGGGTCGACGCGTCGCCGCCTTTCTTGCCGACGATGATGGCCTTGTGCTGGATGGACTGAATAATCTCTTCGGGCAATAGGCGATCGTGAATCACGACATCGGCGTGATCCAAGTAACTGCGGGCGCGGGCAGACAATAGCGCCGCATCCGCCGGGCAGCCAACGATGGCAACCAAGCCGGACGTCTGCCGCACATCCAGTGGCGCCAACGCGTTCCGCAGATCATGATTGTCGCGATGCACGACCAACGCCAAGCGACCCTGTTGCGGGGCCGGGTCATAGGGTAGGTAAAGCGATATCCGGTCTGCCAAGCCCAGTCGTTCCAGCGCGCAGGCGGCCACGATCACGGCGTCATAGTCGCCTGCATCCACCTGAGCGAGACGCTGCTCAATGGTTCCCCGAATAGACTTGGTTACGGCGTCCGGATAAAGTCGGCGAATGTGCTGGTCTCTGGCCGGACTACTGGTGGCGATGACCTTCGGTATTTCGCCCGCAGCCAACGTCTGCCGAAAGACGAGCGCGTCGCGGATGTCGCGGGCGGGCAGATAAGCCGCGACGAAACACGCGTCGGGCAATTGTATCGGCAAATCTTTGGCGGAATGAATGGCCAGTTGCGCCTCGCCGCTGGCAATCGCTTCATCCAGATCGCGCGTGAAGAAGTCATCGGGCACGGATGATTCGGCTAGCGGCGTGGAAAGGTCCCGGTCGCCGGGTGACGTGAAGGGGCGAACTTCGAAATCGGTTTCTGGACAGACAGCCCTGACCTGAGCGAGAGCCTCTTCCGTTTGGGTGAGCGCCAACCGGCTACTACGCGTTGCGACGACTACCTTGCCCGTGACCACGCCTGGGCTCCCTCACGGATCAGGCGGGAGGCGATTTCCGCCCGTTCCCGTCGCTCTTCGGTATTGAACTGCGCCTTGGCCTCGATCGCTTCCAAGCCTGTGTATTCCACCTGTTCCATCATGCGGACGATTTCGTGCGTGTCGGGGGGAACGCCGAGATCAACAATATGAAGGGGACGCTGTGCCTCGGTCAAATGCTCCGCATACAGGACGGGGTGGGGGGCGGCCGTGGCTGTAATTATGCCGGCGACGCCCTTCAAAAGGTGATCAATGTCGGCCAGTCCACCGCCGAATCCGCCCACTTCCATCGCCAGCGACATAGCCCGATCAGGGCACCGACTGGTCACACGTACCGGTGACCGCGATCGCTTGCCGAGGTAACGCGCCACACTAGAAGCGATCGAGCCGGAGCCGATAACCGCAA
>SLCI01000098.1 GCA_007125875.1 Kiritimatiellia bacterium
ACCAACGCCATGCTGTCCAGTTGCAAGTGGCGCATGATCGAGCCATTAGCGAGCAGTTCACGGGTCATGGGTTCTGGCGAATGCATTGCAGCGCGGATAAAGTTGAGGAGATCGCCCTGTCGAATAAGTTCGGTGATCAATTGTCCCTGACATGACTCCTGTCCAACGCGGAGTATGTCACGGGCTGCCCGGTTCATGTTAATGAAGCAGCCATCGGAATCGATCGCGAGGATGCCCTCCGCCATACTGGTCAAAACGGCCTCATGCTGACGGATTCGATTCTGTTCCGCAATATTACGGCAGTGCAATTGTTGGGCCAACCAGTTCAAGTCGGATCCGATGTGTCCCAATTCCGTGCGATCGCCCGCCTCCAGTCGCATCGCGTAATCGCCTTGTGCATAGGCCATCATCGCCTTTTGCATCCGACCCAATCGCCGAGCAATCGGCAACCAGGAGATCCACGCGATTAGTCCATATCCAACAATAGCCAGTAAGCCGAACCATTCCGCGCGACGCCGGATCACGGCAGGATCATCCCCGTCGAGCATTCCGGAGGAGAAGGCTACCAGGATCAAGGTCAATGCGGCGGCCCACGCCAGATAATGACGTAGCCACCGCCTCATGATTCCACTTTTCAACGACATACGAGTCCTAGCTAACTATTCCTTGAAGCGATAGCCGACACCACGAATGGTTTCGATGTAGTCCGCACATGGCCCCAATTTGCGGCGCAATCCCACCATTTGCACATCAACGGATCGCTCGGTAACAGCGTAATCCTCTCCCTTAACCGCATCCACAATCTGTTGGCGCGTAAAAACCCAGCCGGGTTTGCGCGCCAGAAAATGCAGGACGCGAAACTCGGTCGCCGTCAAATCGGCGGGCTCCCCCTGCACCGTTACTTGATGGCGAATAGGATCGATCGACAACTTATCCAAATTCAGCGCAACATGCTCTGGAGGGATCTCTTTCATTTTACGTCGCAAACAAGCCCGCACACGGGCGAGCAGTACTTTGGGGCTGAATGGTTTGGTGATGTAGTCCTCTGCACCCAGCTCTAGCCCCACGATGATATCCGACTCTTCGCTGCGAGCCGTCAACATGATGATGGGGATATTCAACGACTTGGGGTTGCTCTTCAGCATTTTGCAGACTTCGAGCCCGCTCATACCCGGCAACATCAAATCCAGCAGGATGAGACGCGGAGGATTCTGTTGCACTTCCAGCAGCGCATCCTCACCCGAGCCAACGACAACAGCGTGGTAACCTTCCTGGGCGAGGTTGTATCGCACTAGCTCCTGAATATCTTCTTCATCTTCAACGATCAATATGCGCTCTTTCGGCATAAGTACTCCTTTGCAGGCAAACGGATTTAGCTGTTCAGCGCACACAATCTAGAACCTGTGTATTTGATTTTGATTAGAATTTGCTAAAAAGCCAATAAACATTTCGGGCATGGATTAGGGCGACACGGAGAGGCTGTCTCAAAACCTGCTCGTCCCACCTCGCAAATAGTTAAGTCGCGTCCCGGTGTGGTAGGGCGAATCCTCTGGATGAGCCGTGAGCATGATCCGAGCGTGGGCAGATTCTGGTCTTGCACCTACTCCAACGGCTCGGCGAGACGCCTCGCCCTACCGCTGTTTCATGGAAGAGGTGAACCGCATCCTCAAATCCAAGATGAGCCGGGGTTGTGAGACACCCTTCGGAGGTCGCCCCTCCGGTTTTACGGAGCGACGTTGTAGGCCGCCCTTATACGGGTGGCGGAATTGTGAATGGGATCACGCCGGACGCAGAGGTCCGGCCTACAGCGCGTCACGTCCCGCACCTGCGGGACTTGCTTTGCGCCCCCAGCGAACTTGCCTCGCTGGAGCGGAAGTCTTGGGTTTGGGCCACGATGCGAAGTACGTCTCGAATATTTGGCGCGAGTGCAGAGGAAGTGCCGGACTCGCTCCAATCGTTTTTTAAAGCCTTCAGCCCCGCCATCTCTTGAATCTTTTGCTCCAGCGGGACAAGCCCGCTGGGGGCATTTCCCTCGTATCTGCCCGGATCGAGGATGAAAGGCAGGTGTTAAGCCAGTCGGGTCGGTGTAACTGAGCAAGAGGAGCGATTAACGAGGCGACTGAGAAGCATGATAAAGCAAACTCTCCGACGACCGAAGCCGCCGGAGAGTGCCCATCTTTCTACTAAATCGACGCTTAGAACAACATGCGCCATGCGGTGGTGACCGTGAGGCCATCCAATGTGCCAGCGTCCGTGTTCTTGAGCTCAGCTAATTCGGCGCCGAGCATCAGCTTGTGCGCATGTCCAGCGAAGTAGTAGTTCAAGCCCAAATAGAGCGCCTGATACTCGTCACCTGCTTGCGGATCTCGCAGCATGACGTCTTCCTCATCACGCTCGATCGCTAATGACGGAACGTCACGCAGGTACCGGCCTGGGGCACGAATGCCGCGCTCATTGTCCGCTTCAACCCATTCATAGCGCATGACGGCCTGTAGCGAATCCGTGAGATAGTAGGACGGCATCAGATAGAATCCCGAAATCTTGGCGCCATCGTTATCGCCTTGCATGAACTCCGCCCGAAAGTCGAACGGACCGGAGACAAAGTGACC
>SLCI01000242.1 GCA_007125875.1 Kiritimatiellia bacterium
TCTACCTTTGCGTGATGGGAGCGGTAGGGCGAGGCATCCCTGCCGAGCCGCACAGGGCCGTGTGACATCGAGGGAGATGGCCACCCAGGCCTGCAACCTCTCTTCTAAAAGGCACCGAAGAAGATACTGCTAAACGTCGTGATTGGCGCGGTTTCGCGGAAGTCATCAATTGCTGCGCGTATTTCATGTAAAGTCAGCAGTGCTTCCTCATACAACTCGTCATCGGACAGCAATCGACCAATGGTCCCCTGCCCTGATTCCAGCTGCGCGGTAAAGCTACTGATGGAGCCAAAGGTCGATACCATTTCTTCGGTCAGCTCCTCATTGTAGATCAATGCCCCTAAAACGCCGCCGCCCTCGCGAATCGTGGTCGTAATATGCGCGATGTTGTCGGTAATCGCTTCGATCTTCTCCAATAACTCGCCCTCTTCAAGTCGCTCCCGCACCAGTCCCACCACTTCTGTGGCATCAGCCATAATGTCACCGGGCACGCGGCCGCGCAGTTCAGTGCCGTCCGGCAGAACAGGTGCCTGTGGTGGCCCTTCGTCCAAGGCGAGATGCTGCCCACCCAGTACCGACGAAGCCACAATCGAGACGGTATAACCTTCACGCATTTGAACCGGTTGCCTTAAGTTGGCTGTGATGAGCACGCTATCGTTGTCCACGACAAGATCTGTTACTCTGCCGATCATCACTCCACGTAAAAAGACGTTGTCACCTTGTCGCAGACCTTTGACGTGATCGAAACGGACTTGGATTTCATGCGAGTCTCGAAACACATTGTCATAGCTCAAGATGATGGTGAAAAATCCCAAGGCCAACAGGATCATGAACATGAACGTTCCGACCATGATTTCTGCTGACATTTCTCGTAATTGACTTCTCTTCATGCTGACTCCGCTTTCTCCCAGTCGCCACGCGTCGTTATATACTGAGCGGCGAGGAATCCTTGTACAAATTCATTCTTTGATTTCACAAACTCTTCGGGGGTGGCGACTTCGACCATCTTTCCTTCATTCAGCATGGCAATGCGCGTGCCGATCGCGAGCGCGCTATGCAAATCATGCGTCACCACGATACTGGTTACTCCAAGTTCCACACGTAGACGATCGATCAACTGATCAATCGTTCGAGACGTTACCGGATCCAACCCCGATGTGGGCTCGTCATACAAAATAATCTCCGGATCGGTAATGATCGCTCGGGCTAAGCCCACTCGCTTGCGCATCCCGCCAGACAACTCGCCCGGATGCTTTTCGAAGGCCTCTGCAAGGTTAACCATCGCCAGTTTCTCACGCACCAGCTCATCAATGGCGTCATCCGACATATCCTTCTTCATTCGCAGGGGTAGCCCTACGTTGTCACCGACATTCAGCCACTGCATCAGTGCAGCACTTTGGAACAGGAAACCGAAACGTTCCCGGATTCGATCCAGGTTGTCGCCACGCGCTTCGCTGACACAGTCTTCACCGACCCACACTCGGCCACTATCAGGACTCAACAAACGCACCATATGTTTGAGGCTGACGCTTTTGCCTGCGCCAGAAGCGCCAACAATCACAAAGGTTTCGCCGGGTTCAATCGTATAGTTGATTTCATCGAGGACAATGCGACCGCCCAGTCTTTTGGATACTTGTTCGAACCGGATCATTGGTAGAACAACCTCGTTATCATGTAGCCGGTGGTCAAAATGATCAGGAAGGAAACCACCACCGTTTTCCGGGTTGCCCGACCAACTCCGACGGCGCCTTGCGTGGTTGAGAAGCCTTGATGACATGCCACGGTGGCGATGATGATGCCAAAGATGACGGACTTCAATAGCCCTACATAAAGGTCCTTGTTCTCTGCAAACTGGGTGGCGTTATCCATATAGGCAGTTATCGATACACCGAGTTGTGTTTGTCCCACCACCGCACCACCGACCACACCAATGATATTGGTATATACCGTAATCAGCGGCATCATCGTAATCATCGCCACCAATCGCGGAGTCACCAGATAACGCACGGGCTTAATCGCCATGACCTCGAGCGCCGATATTTCTTCAGACACGGTCATGGTTCCAATTTGAGCGGACATTGCAGATCCGACACTGGCCGCAATGATGAGCGCGGTCATGAAGGGTCCCATCTCACGCAGCATCACGACTGTAACGGCCGATCCGATGTAGACTTCTTGTCCGAAACGGCGGAGTTCCAAGCCTGTTTGTAAGGCCAAGATCATACCGGTAAACAGCGCAACGACGGTGATCACGCCCAAGCTCTTGATGGCGGTCAGAAACTGTTGATGAAGTACATCATGTCGATGCCGTATCGAGATCATGTAAGGAATGTCACGGAATGCCTCGAAAAGCATTAACATTGCGATACCGGTATTACGCAGCGTCAATAGGGTGTTCCGCCCCATTCGAGCAACGAAATTCTGGGGCGTCTCAAAATACTCTGGTTCGCGCGTGATTATTGGTCGTTCTCCTGATCTTGAGTCCAGCGCAGCAGATAAAGGAGCTGGAATCGCCTTGTTGTATCTGTTCGCTTGTATCCGATCAATCCCTTTAACAAAGACCATCGCCGCAACGACTCATCATCGCGATCGTCACGTTCCCATTCGACAACAGGAAATAGAGATCGCGATCGATATTCATCGCCGTCACTGCGACCACGATACATCCCCCAAAGCAGTTCCGTTTCGGTTGCCTCTTCAAGTCGCGTTACTTGGTACAGTGTCCAAAACGGGGCATAATTTCGCTCAATGGGATGAGATTCCTTGAGCGGCCACAAATCAAGCATGCGTAATCGACTTGACTCACCTTCTCGACGATATGAGATCAGCGGCCAGACCTTTTGATAATTTGTGACGCGCTCGCCCCGCGGAACAGGCTCGTCCAGGGCCAAAGGAGCAGCAGGCTCGTGCGCTTCCCTGACATCGGAATAGTAGATCGGAAACACGTAGCGACGTTTCACCAGATAATCGCGGCGATCAATTCGTTCTTCGCGGACAATCGGCCATGCATAAAAACGAGTCTCGAGTCCGCGTGTTCGTTTTTGTCCGGCGATTGGCCATACATAGGTCTGATTGATTTCTCCGGTGCGCCGCTGAATGAAGGGCCAGGGCAATAATGCTAGATTCTGACGAGTCCCGCGCGTTACGCGAAAGAATGGTGGCAGAACCGTCCATGACCGTTGATCGGTTAAACGCATCTGACCGTAAAAAGGAAATAGAATCCATCCACTGCCTGAAGAGTGAGGATAATAGTATTCAGCTGAAGTCCAGAAGGGCCACATGACAAATTTTTTATTAAACCGATCGCGATGGCGGCTTTGCCCATAAAATGGGAAGACGCGGAAGCGATAGATCCCCTTCCCTTCGGTATGAGAAACGATCGGCCACACATAATCATGGGTTACAATTTGATTAAGTTCCGTTCGCATAAAGAGCGGGAACAGCGCAAAGGTAATACGATCCTGGCCCAGTATCTCATGGACTCGCCCACCAATCGGAAACACTGCCGCGTAGCGGTCTCCGTGTATATCGCGTCCCTGGAAATAGAAGGGTAAGAGCCAGAACCGATAGCGAGACTGGGGATCGGTCGTGTCGAAATTTGTCCAGAAGGCCAACAAAAAACGGCCGTGGTTATCATCCCGAAAATGCTTTGAGAAACCGACCGGCCAGAGCAGTTCCTGGCGTGATCTTTCGGAAGCAGGATCCTCGAAACGACTATACAAGGGACGAATCGCCGTCAGCGATTGCCCTTCATCGCTTTTCGCACGCTCGAACAACGGGCCGAGAATGCGCAACCGCATGTGCCCATGAATATCACGCTGTCGGCTGATTAACGGACCGAAGTTGAATGTCCATTCATCTTCCGTAGGCGATGTTTCAGCGCGGACAGGAAGCACGGTCATCCCGGCTAGCATGCACAGGATGATTAGCCGATACATTTCTTTACCGTTTCTACCAAGTCATCGGTCAGCTGCTCGGTTAGCTCTATGGTGGGACCTTCCACCATAACGCGACACATAGACTGCGTTCCTGAATACCGGATCAGGACACGACCAGCTCCTGCCAAGGTCGCCTCAGCCGTCTCAATCGCGCTCTGCAGCTCAGGAATTTCCTCAATCGGCGGTTTTTCCTGCACATTCAGGTTCACAAGCTTTTGCGGGAACAAGCGCATCACAGAAGCCAACTCAGACAGCATCTTTTCCTCTGATCGCATCACTGCGAGCAACTGAAGCGCAGCGACGATGCCATCGCCCGTCGTGTGGTGATTGGAAAAGATCAGATGACCGGACGCTTCGCCGCCAATTACGGCATCATCCTTCCTCATCATTTCCAAAACGTAACGGTCGCCGACAGCGGCGACACCGACATCAATGCCTAACTGCTTCATCGCCTCGTGAAAACCGAAGTTGCTCATGACCGTGGCAATAACGCGGTTATTCTTAAGCCACCCGCGCTCCTTGTACCACTTGGCGCAGATCGCAATAATATGGTCCCCGGTGATGGCTTCTCCATTCTCATCGACCGCAATCAGTCGATCGCCATCGCCATCAAACGCCAAGCCGATATCTGCGCCTTCTTCCAATACGCGACGTCGCAGGTCCTCGGTATGTTGAGAACCACATTGGTCGTTGATATTTGTGCCGTTTGGCTTGTTGTGAATCGCAATCACCTCTGCGCCAAGCTCGGAGAAAATGATGGGCGCGACCTTGTACGTCGCGCCATTGGCGCAATCCAATACGATCTTTAACCCTTCCAAGGACATTTCATCGGGAAAGGTATTTTTGCAGAACACGATATATCGACCGATGGCATCATCAATACGCGTCGCCTTTCCGACGTCATCGGCGGTCGGACGAATATCACGAATTTGGCCGGTGGTGATGAGTGACTCGATTTGATCCTCCTCGGCGTCCGGCAACTTGTTGCCTGAACGGGAAAAGATCTTGATGCCATTATCTTGATAGGGATTGTGTGACGCGGAGATGACCAAACCGGCATCGGCCCGCATACTGCGCGTGATGAATGCGATGCCCGGCGTTGGAATCGGCCCCAATAGATAGACATCCACGCCCATGGAGCAGATACCGGCGGTTAAGGCATTTTCGAGCATATAGCCGCTAACTCGCGTATCTTTACCGATCACAATCTTATGGCGCTGCGTATTCTCGTGTTGTTTACACACGTAGGCGGTCGCTCGCCCAATTTCGAGTACCATCTCGGCGGTCATTGGCGCCATATTCGCGACTCCGCGCACACCATCTGTTCCAAACATTCGTCCCATTACTTTACTCCGTTTCTGCCGTATCAAATACGTTCGCGTGTGTGGCGGCCTGATCCACGATTGATTGTAGCCACGTTGCTGCAGCTTGTCGCGCGGTGTCCGACAACGCATGTACCAAGGTTAAATAGTCCGACGCCTTTGAGGACATTTGCCAAGCCGAAGTGAATGCCAAACGCGCCGTTTCATCGCCATGTGCTGCATCCAATGTCTGCATCAGCGCAGCCTGCATATTTTCCCAAGAGGCCGCGAAGCTACGCTGTTCAGCCAGCGCACGCGCGGTGGCTGCGGATGAAGGCATGGCTTCGATCGCGGCAATCGAGGCTGGCATTTTCTCCGCAACTTGTGCCAAGCGTTTAATTCGCTCCGTTAGCAATAGCTCGAGTGATGACTGTGCCCCTGCCCAACAGGCTTGATGATATTGATCATCCAGCATGAGCGGCTTGCGTACTACTTCATACCAATCCTTCAAGGCCAGCAGATTGCCGATATAAACGAGGTTGTTTTTAACAATTCGTCGAATCGAGCGATAGGCCTCTAAGGGATATGGTACTGGCTCGCTAGCTTGTTCCACGCCTGATCGATAAAGATGACCGGATGCCAATGCATCGCCGCGTTGAATCGAACCCGCGGCCAACACCACGCCGTATCCGACCCGAGCAGGTCCAACCAACCCGCCTTGTCCACCGAGAAATATCGGGGGCTGATTCAGTAGCACGCCGGCTGGGACATCACCGATCAGCGAAGGCGTTGCCTTGTCGCCATGCGGAGTGAAGTTAAAGTGAATATACGAAGAACCTACCTCACTGTGATTGGTTCGTGAGGTCCCGCCCGCCATCAAGCAATCACAGAAATTGATTAGGCTCCCCAAGGTCACATAGGGCATGAGAATGGTTTGTTTGAGTCCGACCGAATGAGCAATACTGGCCTGCTCTTCGAGAATACACCCAGCCCGAACATGCATGCCGCTGCCGCCTGACGCATCGTCCATAAATACGGTGCGTTCCGCATACCCACCTTTGAGCTTTACCCGATGTCCCAGCTGACAGTTGATCAGGGTCATTGGAGCTTCACTGCCGATTTCAGCGTCTGGACCAATCGACAGAGCTGCGCCCCCGAGTCGTGTGCCCGGATGTAGCACCACTCCCGGAGCAATGTGATCCGGATTCACGTCATCGGACAGGAAGACGGATTCCGGATGCGGAATGTGCACACCGCGTTTTTGCAGCGCCTCAATTGAAGGGGTTAACTCAGCCATATTGTGCTCAGCGTATCAGAATTCCAATAATCACGCCAACTGTGCTGAACCCCAAATAGATCATGGCCGGACTTGAGCGAATCGTCCTAAAACCAATATCCAAAGCCAGTGTCCCGCCTGAATTCAACAAAAAGACGACGACCGTCAACGCAATCAAAACCAGTGCTGTAAGTAGTTGTTTTCCCATGACAAAAATCTCCTTGTGCGATTCCTCAACCTTTAATCAGGTAAGATACCCTTCCCGTTGGTTTTGTGTGCTCTATACCAACTCGGGAATGTATTTTTCTTTCAGCAGACGCCAGAACACTACACCGAATGCCGTTAACGGAATCGCCAAGATCATACCCCAGATGCCACCGAAAGCGGTGCCCCAAAAGAAGATGGCCACGATAATTGCGAGCGGATGGAGTCCCGTTCGATCACCCATGATTCGCGGCGTCAGGAAATAGCTCTCGATCAACTGAACAACGGTGAATACGGCCACCGCACCAGAGGCCAGTAGAACGCCGCCACCTGGCTGAAATAGGCCCAACGGAACCATAATGACCAAGCCGAGGATGCTGCCTAAATAAGGAATGATATTCAGCAAGCCCAACACAAGGCCCAGGATAAATCCGTATTCCAATCCGATCAGACTAAAGCCTACGGCATAAAGTAAGCCCTGCAAAAGCGCGACGATTAACTGTCCGCGGAAAAATGAAACGAGAATATTCACGAATTCAGTGCCGAGATAGACAATATCTTTACGCGTACCTGCGCGGAAGAAAGGCAGCAACTCTTCAATCCGATCCCTCGAAATGGTCGGGGCGGCAAGAAAGAACGCCAAATAGATCGGGAAGATAATCCAACCGACCAAGCCTGTGATAAAATGGAATACGGTCGCTCCCATGCTTACCGACGTAGAAAAAAATGACATGGCAGCATGGGAAAGTAGATCGGCTCGCTCTTCCAGGAGTTCGCGCAGCTGAGATGCCCAATCATAATCTTGCAGTTGCGCTTGCCATTGCGGCCACTGTGTTTGGACAAAGGCCCACCCTCTATGGAAGAGATGCGAAATCTGTTCCGCCAAACTGGCGAATTCTTTGACAATTAATGCGCCAAAAAACCAACTAAAGGCGATGATGGGCAAAATAAAGGTCAAATACACGAGCAGAACGGCGATGACTGGCCGTCGACCAGTCCATGACAGCAAGAGGTCATAATAAGGCCGAATCACCAAGGCCACAATGGCGGCAACGGCCAAAGGCATGAGGACATTCGAGAAGTACTGTAGGAATCGCGCAATCCAATACAGCGCAAGGCCAACAACCGACAACACAAAGACGGCTGCGAGCAGGGTAACTGCTGCAGCAAGTGTGCGTTTTTGAATCGGCGATAACTCAAAACTTGTCATGAGCGGTGATGATAGCGGATCGGGGCTACAGATCACGTATAAAATAGCTGCTCGAGGGGCTAAGCGAGCAAGTCTGCATCACCACTGGAACTAATCAGGATGGTCGTTGGCATACCCTCCAGCATGTCCTGGTAGGCGTGATAAAACTCGACCGCGCGTTCCTCGACCACGGGCTGAAACCCAATGAAGACGATCGAGGCATCACCCGAAATTTCACGGAATACCTCTTTGAAGGGACGCTCGGACAGCACCGGTTCAACATCCGCATCAATACGTGCAGCCTCCACCAATGAGGACATGGTGTGTCGGGCCTCGTCTTGCTCTTCCAACGAATGCACAATGCGGATGATCCTGATTCGGCTTCTTGACCATTCCCAATTTCGCGTAAGGAGATGCGCGATAATCAGCATCAAGGAGCCATTTTGCTGACCGCGCCACCAGATATCGATCCGCTTCTGGCCTTCCGCCGGTGGCAAGCCTCGATCAATCACACAGACCGCGCTCATGCCCAAAGTTCGGACATCGCCGAGATGCCGCACGAAAGGTTGAATACGTGTTTGGTCCATCGGCCATCCCATCAATACCAAATTCGGTTTGATGGGACCGATCGAGTGGCTTTGCAGTAAAAGGCGGACTCCCTCATCAAAATCCTCCGCCACAACAACTTCCGTGAACGCATTCAGATCATTTTCTCGCACAAACTGAATAAGCTCTGACGAGGCCGCCTGTCGCTCACGCGCCATGGCGGATAGCTTTCCAATCATAATCCGGGCGACCGTCACGATACCGCGCCCGGCCTCCATCCATACCCCCAGCATGATCAAGTTCAGCCGTCGCTCTGGATTGCCGGAGAGGACCAACATGGTCGGACGCCAGTTCTTGGGATGAGAACGTGTGTTCCGTAATCGCAGCAAGTACTTGCTGATATTGGAATAGATAAAACCGCGCCGGGCATCACCATAGGTCGTGACATACGAGCGACGGCTAATGTGCGCGTACAGCACGGCAATCAGGAGCACGGCAATCACCGCATGGCCGACATGAATCAAAAGCATCGCCAGCAGGGATCCAATCGCGCCCGCCAAGGCCGTGCCCCAATGGAACCACTTAAATCGCGGACGGAACGATGGATTGGAGCCAAAAGCCTCTACAAAGGCGGCCACATTGATAATTAGGTAGGCGCACAGGAAAAACATCGTCACAATTGATGCCACCTGATTGAAGGCGGTGGATGCTTCCGTCCCAGTCGCCACCCAGAGCACCGCCAACGTTATCCCGAAAGTAAGAATTAACGCGGGGCGCGGCTCATCGCCGTGCACGGTGCCTCGAGCAAGAAAGTTTAATGGGGTCAAGAGGCGGTCTCTTGCTATGGCCTGCATGACTCGCGGTGCGGCGAGGAAAGAGCTGAGCGCGCTCGAGATCGAGGCTGCAAACATACCTGCTACAACTAAAAATCCAGCGCCGAATAGTGCATTCAAAACAAGCGAGGCATAGGGCGACTCAATCAACGACGCACGTGACTCAGCCCCGCCCAGTAAGATGATCTGAAGCCCATACACACCAAACCCGCAGCCCACAGCATAGAGCGTACCGCGGGTTAAAGAATGCGTGGGATCCTTGAGATCGCCCGACATATTTATACCTGCCATGATGCCAGTGACAGCGGGAAAATAGATAGCGAACATTACCCAAAAGTCATTTCCAGCCGTGTAGGCAGGAGCCCAGTTTTCACGGAATACATCAGGATCAAAGCGAAGCGCCAAGCCCCCCATGAACGCAATAATGGAAACGGCCAGCACGCCTAAAACCAAAAACTGAGTTGGAACCGCCCATTTGACTCCGCTAAAATTGACAATGAAGAGTATTGTCGCCGCTCCTAAACAGATCCATCGGATATGCTCTTGCAGATTTGGCCATGACTGAACAACTGCCTCAGAAAAGCCGAGGATATAGAATGGGACCGACAGTGTCTGAGCCAGAAAGAGCGTTAGCCCAATGGCCCCACCGAACTCCGGGCCAAGCACACGAGAGATGAGGTAATACGCGCCCCCGCCATGAACTTGCGTGTTGGTGGATATTGCAGCGATCGAGAGCGCAGTCAACAGGACAATCAATTCCGCGGATAGCAACACACCCAATGCGCCTGAAACGCCGGCCTCGCCCACCACGTAGCCGGCGCGCAAGAACATGATGACGCCCAA
>SLCI01000173.1 GCA_007125875.1 Kiritimatiellia bacterium
ACTGTTGCCGGTATTGCTGCCGGTAAAGGTTGCTTCGGGAAAGATATCCGACACAACCTGAATCTCTGTCGGTCTTGCCCCTCGATCTCTCGGCTCCGCCATCACCACGTTGGCATCGATGAGACCTGAATTATTTACAACCATGAACGCATATTGGCCATGAAAGCGTTGATCCTCCGGATCGCGCAGGTCTTCCCAATCAAATACATCCCCGTCAAACGCAGCATCGTGCAAAACGCGGGGTAAATAATTCGACCCCTTACCCGCCAAAAAGTTGGCCCCTGACCCACCGGCCTCAAAAGGAAACGTGATCCACGTGGGATAAAACTCATCAGCAATTAGCAGTGCCTCAGGTATCTCCTCGGTCACGACACGACCCAAGGCCGCATCCATGAGGTTTCGGGCCCGCACTGTATCCGCAAAGGCACTGGCCGCTAATCGTTCGGTGCGCATGGAAATCGAAAACGCAACACCGAGCATCACAAGAATCGCCAACATCCCTAACACGACAACCAGCGCGATGCCGGATCGTGAATCGGATTCTGGCTGATGGCGAATCGACATCATAAATTGTACCCCTGCCAGTTCCTGAGAAAGACCCGAGTCGAGTATCGCCTCGCATTACGTTCTCGATAGTCAAAGAAGTCGGGATGATTTTGTTGCCACATTAAGGCTAACCGAGCAACTTCCGCCTCGCCCATCACTTCAAAATACACATCTACCCAGAGCGGGGGTTCACCGATCGTACTGGAATCAAAATTAAAGACATAATTACCGCTGGCGGTGTATGCCCAGAGCTCAAAGGCCACAACGTTCATGGCGACTTCTTCAGCACTATCATTTCTGGCGTTTACGTGTTCTGGCGTCCACCAATCCTGTCGGTATTGGGCGGAGCGCTGCAACGGAGCCAACGGCTGTCCAGCAGGCCGGATGGGGTTATGCGCAGCCTGAGTCGCGCGACGCCGCATTAAACGGTAACGCGGTCCTTCTGGATGAGACGCATCCATGTCCTCGTTATTCTCATCGCGCATATAATCGACATAATAAATGAAATGCGAGGTT
The DNA here is from genome assembly GCA_007125875.1 of Kiritimatiellia bacterium. Lineage (GTDB taxonomy): Bacteria > Verrucomicrobiota > Kiritimatiellia > SLAD01 > SLAD01 > SLAD01. The sequence goes on from SLCI01000173.1 coordinate 1,063, forward strand.
GATCTCCTCCGAACCTGTCTATTCGGATCATTCACATGTAGACCAGGCGCGATATTTCGTCCGCCCCAAGGCGGTGTTTGTGTGTAGGCGATAAAAGCAATGGAATCCGTATCTTCACCGTAAACCGACCGGCTCAAACTGTTGGGGTTAACTACACTATGCATCTTGAATGAGATCACATCATCCGCTACGGCGGACGACAACCCCTGCGTCATGAAGTCCATGACAGCCCTGGCCTCTTGGGCCTCAAAGACACGCTTGGTCCCCAAGGTCCACATCCGGGTCGTTTCGGTGAAGATGCGAGACATCATCAAGACGATGACAACCAAAATGCCCATCGCCGTCAGAAGCTCGACAAGCGTGAAACCGCTCCTTTTATGACTCACGTTCATTATGTTACGACCCAGTGTTGAAAAATTCTGTGTAGACTCGAAGCGGACGATTCGTTGGGCCAAACTCTCCCGACAATACTTCCAAAATACCATAGGCTCGATTGTTGGGATTGGCCGGATGTCGCCGCACCACTAGCCGATAACGGACGGCAAAATCAACGGCTTCACCGTCCAATGCGGCAGGACGATATTGAATGGTCTGCCATCCTCGATTTGGCCTTACAATTTGCTGCGAAGCAAATGCCCATTTTTCCGCTGATCGAGCAGGCACCGTGAGGTTTTCGATATTGTTCCAAGGATTGACAGCGGCCTGCGCCCTGTAGCCATGAAATAATTCTTCCGCAAACAGCGCGGCGTACGTGTCATCAATCGCGCTCTTGTTCGATTCCATACCTGTCGGGAACAGACCAAAGACAGCGAGCAAACCCACACTGATGACGAAGATTGCCAACGCGATCTCCATTAGCGTGAAGCCTTTTTTGTGGGTCGATGATTTCTTCATGGCCTTAGTTGGACCTCTCGAATTCTCGAATATTTGTTTGCCCTGTAAGTGCGTTGACGGAAAGCCCCTTAATGGGAAGATCTTCCACCAAAAAGATATCATCAAAACTACCGGTGTCCGGATTGTACTCCGTCCAGCCCTCAGCAAAATAAAACATCGCCGGACTCGACCCGCCCATTGTGCCATCGGGCCAGAAACCTAATGCAAAAATCTCTCTCATAGGTGCATCTTCATTCGGAAACGGAATCTCGTCTTCCAAAAATATGGGGGTTGCACCACCTGACAAAAAGAAATTACGACGGCCTTGGGGGTTTTCATCTGGATCAAAAACCACCCCTTGCGGCAGTTCACGCCATTCCGACAGATACCCGTCCTCACGACCATAAATTGCATAGGCCCGAAATGCTTTACGGACATATTCGTTATAATTGCCACCGAAGAGAACAGGGTCATCGTCCGGCACAACAACCAGCACACGCTGACGCGTAGTGATGGCTGTTTGCCGGGCCAGCGAAACCGTCGTATTGAATTGAAAAACGGCAGTTCTCAGCCGCGCCCCTCTATTCGAAGACTGAAAAGCGGGTACCGCCAGCATAGTCAGTAAGCCGATCAAGCCGATCACGACCATCAGCTCAACTAGCGTGAAACCCAGCGTATGCGGCGATTTTTTCAAAATATTTTTACCATGACGTGAGATGACGAGATACATCACTTGGGTCAGCGCCACCTGACCAAACAGCAATCATACGATTCTCGAGAATTCCGTGCGGCTGAGAGGTATCTACTTCGTTTCGAAACTGAACGTCTACCGCCACATTGTAAGGAACGCCCCACGGATCGACCATGTCAGGATTTGTCTCGATGTCGCCAGCATTATTTCTTGAGAGACTTCGATCCGGCACCTCAAGGAATACGATTCTGCGTCGATTATTGACGTGGTTTGCATTGCCCTCACCATCGATGGCCCTCAAAACATTGATTAAATCAGCGTTCCCACCGATGTATTGTGCTTTGTTTGCACCTTGGTGCGGAAACCGACTGTACTCATTGTAATAGGCACGGACCGCTGCTTCGAGAGAGGCTACCTCCGTCATCGCGGTGGTTCTTCGACCACTTTCTACCGCGCGACTAATTACCGGCACCGTCAATCCAGCCAAGATCGCGATGATCGCGATAACAACCAGAAGCTCTAGCAAAGTGAAGCCGGATTTCTGAGTAAAACGGCTATCTGAACTATCCATGCATTTCATCTCATCACCTTATGTTATCGAATTCGTAGTCGCCCGCTTCAGGTCCGGTTGGCCCGTAGGACCATAAATCATAGGAAAAACGCCCTAGACTTCGATACTGATAGGGACGGCCCCAAGCATCTTCAAAACGAGCGCGCTCAACTCTGCTTGTCAAAAAGCTGGCATAGCGATCCCAATCACCGGTCGTCGAAAGATCTTCGCGGGGATAGAAACCCATTTCCAGGCGATATTCTCCCAAGGCATCACGCAGAAATTGCAATTCAGCCTTTGTCTGGCTCTCACTACTTCGGCGAGAAGCGTACCCCGACAGTCCCACCACAATCGCCGCGAGCATCGCCATGATCAACGTTACGGCCAACAGCTCCACCAAAGTAAAACCGGACTTATTGAGGCGGGAAACACGCGATCCAGATTGTATCTCACTCTTCATTGCTCAATCGCCTTCAGAACACAACACCAGCTACAACACTTTCGACACCTTAGACCATACACCCGTTCAGGAACCTTTGTCCAGAAGGCAGGGGGCGTTCTTTGTTTTTCGTTTTTTGTTTTTCGTTGGGGAACTACGGATGGCGCGGATAGAGTGTCGCGTGTGAGCATACGTGATACGGGATACGGGTCACGGGATGCGGGTGACGGGATACGCGATTCGGGATACGGGTATCCCGGGCCCGAATCATAGATCTCGGATCACGCATGGCAATCCGCATTCGCATTCGCAAGGCCTACGGCGGAACAAGAGCGGACGCCCCACACTTTTTGTTTTTCGTTTTTTGTTTGTTGTTCTTCGTTGGGGTGCGGCACGAATTCGGTTCTCGGTCTACGATGAGGGTGTACGAGTACGGGATAGAGGGGAAAATGCGAATGGAGATGTGATCGGTGTCATGCTGTCAGCGGCTGATCTGCCATCCAAAGCGCCGCTGGGGAAACGCTTAATCTACTGCCTTACTCGATCCTCGACCTGGCCACGATAGACATCGGATGGTGAAGTCTCAATCAATAGCCTCCAAATGCTCTACATCATCTAAATCCTTGAACCGGCCCGATGCTCGCTTGTTTAGCAGTAAGTGCTCTTTTGAAATCAAATTCACAGACATCCCATCGATCGAAGCATGCACGCGCTCTGCATAACAATCAGAGAATGCAACGCCATCGATATCAGTAATAACCTCGATCCGCATAGGGGGTAGCCCCATACGGATGATCTTCCCCGGAATCAAAAATGCATCTTTAGGGATTGCAGCTTCAGATAAACCGAATCGTCTAAAGACTTCCGTTAGGCGCTCAGCATTTCTTGGCGATATCGCTACCCATATGTCAATGTCCGCCGTCGCACGAGGATAGCCATGGTAGCCTACGGCGTATCCACCAATTAGCAGGTACTCAACCGCGCACTCTGTCAACAACCTCAAGAACTCTTTGAAGTCTTCTGGAATTGCTTGCTCGTCCATAAGCCACCATACGATTTAGCTGCACGGCTTGCAGTCTTGCTTGCGGGGATTGCGAGGCCCAGTACTGATCATCAGAGCCATGCTTCAAATCGAGCACCTCAATCTGTGTATTGCGATGGTTCATACTCAAATTATAGCAGAATCTGGCGCCTTGCCAACAACATGCCACTCAATCATGTCGCGTTGGGTTAAGATGCCGGAGATCCCTCGACTTCGCCCACCGCCAAAGACGGCGATCCGCAAGCGGACGCCCTACAAGCCCCGAGCGCCGACCACAGAGGGTCGGCCTACACTTTTTTCGTTCTTCGTTTTTCGTTTTTTGTTCTTCGTTGGGGCGCGGCACGAATTCGCTTCTCGGTCTACGATGAGGGTGTACGAGTACGGGAAAGAGGGGAAAATGCGGATGGAGATGTGATCGGTGTCATGCGGTCAGCGGCTGATCTGCCATCCAAAGCGCCGCCGAGCGGCGCACTCCAAATTGTCGCGAGCGCCGACCGCTGAGGGTTGGTCTACACAGAAGCCGACAACGGAACGGTTTCCCCTCAGCGGAAGCAAAACTCGTCGACTTCCAAACCTAAGGTTAACCAGAGCCCCGCAGGGTGCTGTGCGGGGGGCGAAGGGGGCGGACGAGATACGCGATTCGGGATACGGGTATCCCGAGGCCCGAATCATGGATCTCGGATCACGCATGGCGATCCGCAAGCGAGCGCCCTACAAGCCCCACAAAAGCGCCCGGCCTACAGCAGCTTTCCGCGGATCACGACTCGCGCATCTCGTCGGCTACGGCCCGTGCATGGGCGATGCGGCGATTCATGGACGGATGGCTATGCAACAGAAACTCAATCCAAGCGGCGGGCTCCTTATCGGCGAGGTTCTGGTCCGCCAACTTCGTCAGCGCGGACACCAAATCCTCCGCCCCACCCGTCGCCTTCACGGCATAGGCGTCCGCCGCATACTCGCGTCGACGCGAATAGGCATTGCTCAGCGGCATCGCAATCACCGAAAACACAAACAAGGAAAAGATCAGCAGCGGGAAAGCACCAATATCGCCGACATGCGCAAAACCGAAGTAGCCGGTCAACCCATGCAAGACCTGATGCGCCACAAAAAAGCCCAACGCCGCCATCACCGACCCAGTTACCATCAGACGCAGCATATCCTTATGCTTAAAGTGTCCGACCTCATGCGCCAACACAGCGATGATTTCGGCCTGACTATACTTATCGAGCATCGTATCGCCCAAAATGATGCGGCGGGTGCGTCCCAACCCCGTCAGTGCCGCGTTCGCGGTCTCGGTCTTCTCTTCCAAGCCCCACTTATACACGCCCAACACGTCTAAACCGGATTGCTCCGCGAACGTTTTCACGGCTTGCGTGAGGCGCTGATCCTCCAAGGGCTCGAAGTCATGAAACAGCGGCATAATCCAGACCGGCCACAGGGCAGACAGGAACACGGACAATAAAATGTAGAAGCCGGTGGTCCATAACCACCACCAATCCGGGGACGCGGTCAACAACGCATAAACGACACTCAAAAAGACAACCGTTAGCACCAACTCCAGCAGGAGTCCTTTGACATAATCCGACATCCAACCGTTCAGCGATTGCTTGCTGAGGCCGTATTTGTGTTCGAGGTAATGATCGCTGTACCAACTCAAGGGGAACAAGATCGCCGAGAAGGCGAACAGCGTAACCAGCAGGTAAAAGGCATTTACCCACCACCAGCGGTCGCCAAAACTGGCGCGCAATCCATCCGCTAAATCGGCGGATGCACCGGAAAAGAGATAAACGCCAATCAAGACGGTCGTCAGCACGAGCCGGACGACAAAGAGTCGATTGTTGATGCCCTCATATTCGCGCGCCTGCTGCTCACGGGACGCGTTCGGCGCGTCCGGTGCAGCGTCCGCATCGGGCGGAGTTGGTTCGGTATCGGCCATACGACCTAAAATGCCTCGTCTACGCCGAGCTGATGCAACAGCCGACCAAGGTCGTCATTGGAATAATAGTCGATCTCGATCCGGCCGGGCACTTTCTTGCCGTTACTCAAGGTCTTACTGGAGTGGAGTCGCACACTGGTTCCGAGGGCGTGATGGAGTTGATCCGTTAATTGATGCAGATGCGAGGCGGGCAAATCGTTCCGTTCGGCTCGCGGTTTGCGGGGCGGACGACGGCGGGCCTGAATGATCTGCTCCAGCGCACGTACGGATAATCCCTCTTTGACCACGCGCTCGGCGAGGATGACCTGCTCCTCGGCAATTTCGAGCCCCATCAGCACTTTGGCGTGACCGCTGGAGAGCGTGCCGTCCGACACCTTGTCTCGCACGATATCGGGCAGACTAAGCAAGCGTAAGGCATTCGCGACTGAGGCGCGTCCTTTGCCGACGCGCTCCGCGATTTGTTCTTGGGTCATACCGAATTCGTCGGCTAACGACTGATAGCCTTCAGCTTCTTCAATCGGGTTCAGGTCTTCGCGCTGCAAGTTCTCGATCAGGGTCAATTCTGCGGCGTCCTTGTCGGACACCGTCATCACCACGACCGGCACCACCTCCAGCTCGGCCTCTTGAGCGGCGCGGAAACGGCGCTCACCGGCAATCAGTTGGTAGCCCTTCTCGGCGGGACGCACGATCAACGGTTGTAAAACGCCATGCTCACGAATCGAGGCCACCAGCTCAGCTAACGCCGTCGAGTCAAAGTGGCGACGAGGCTGCCAAGGGCTCTTATGAATGGAACTGACCGGCACCGTGACCGGGCCCGACTCCGACGCCGAGGGCGCAGCCGCTGTCGCTGCCGCGCTCTTCGCAGGTGATGAGTCTTTAATTAATGCATTGAGGCCTCGACCGAGGCCGGCTGGTTTCGCCGCCATGAACTCGCTCCTTTGTTAAGCCGCGATATTCGCGCTAAACGAGGCTATCGTCAAGGCGGAGGATTGATCGGGTGAAGAGCGTTCTTCGTTTTTCGTTGGGGAACTACGGATGGCGCGGATGACGCGGATGAGTGACGCGTGCGAGCATATGCGATGAGGGGACCTGTAGGGCCGTCGCTCTTGTCACGTCGTAGGCCTTGCGGAGACGGATGCGACTGGCCGTCTTCGATCCATACAACGTCCTCCCTGCCTCTCCGGCGACCCGCAAGCGGGCGCCCTACAAGCCCCGAGCGCCGACCACTGAGGGTCGGCCTACAACCGATAAAGAACCGCCTCACGGCAGCCCTACCAGCGACCCGAAACGGCGACTCGCGAACGGGCACCCTACAGGAAACGCGCAAGTCGACCGAAGGGGTGCACTGCGGTGGGCGAAGGGGGCGGACGAGATACGCGATGCGGGATACGGGTATCCCGAGGCCCGAATCATAGATCTCGTATCGCGCGCAGCGACCCCTTCGGCCACCGCCAAAGACGGCGATCCGCATTCGCCTTCGCAAAGCCTACGGCGGAACAAGAGCGGACGCCCTACAAGTTCCGAGCGCCGACCACTGAGGGTCGGCCTACACTCAGGAGAAAACGGCGAGCCGCGCTGAAAAGAAAGCCCCGCCCATTCCAGGGCGGGGCCTTCACTCAATTCGTAATCAGCATGTTTCAGCCGCTTGCGGCAGCTTGTTTCGCTTCGATTTCGGCTTCCATTTCGCCCAGTGATTCCTGCTTGTGATCCACCATCTTATCCCGAATCCGGCGAAGCTGCTTCTCCGCCTTGTCGATGGCGCCATCAATCGACGCATACATATCACTGGTTTCGTCTTTGGCATCCACCACCACATGATTAGGAGCCTGAATAACAACTTCCGCCAGCTGCCGATGCTTTTCGACATCGAGCACAATTTGCGCATGCTGTAATCGCGGGAATTCCGAATTCAGCTTCTCCAGACGACTCAGCGCGTGATCGCGCAGTGAATCCGTCAACTCCATATGGCGTCCGGTGATGCTTGTCTGCATAGGTTCCCTCCTGTGGTTTGGTTTACATGCTGAAGCGAGGCCCGAGATACAACTCGCGACTCACTTCATCGTTGATTAAGAAATCTCTGGTTCCCTCTCGGAGAACTTTTCCTTCGCAGATAAGATAGGCTCGATCGACCACGGCTAATGTTTCCCGTACATTATGATCTGTAATTAATATACCCAATCCGCGCTCTTTAAGTGCAATGATGATTTGCTGTACATCATAGACAGCCAAAGGGTCGACTCCGCTGAACGGTTCATCCAATAAAATGAGCGACGGACTGGTGACCAAGGCGCGCGTTATTTCCAAGCGACGCCGCTCACCGCCGCTGAGCGTGTAGGCTTTTTGCTTGGCGAGATGCGCGATCTTGAGCTCATCGAGCAAAAATCCGAGCCGCTCTTTGCGCTCTTGATCCGAAAGCGGCAAGGTTTCGAGAATGGCCAAGACATTTTCTTCCACCGTCATGCTGCGAAAGATCGATGGTTCCTGCGATAAGTAGCCCATTCCCATCCGCGCGCGCCGATACATCGGAACATCCGTGATGTCCTGCCCCTGAAACGCGACGCGACCGCCACTCGGCTTCACTAAGCCCACGATCATATAAAAACTGGTGGTCTTGCCGGCACCGTTGGGCCCCAACAAACCGACGATTTCGCCGGGCTTCACGTTGAGGTGAACGCCATTGACGACATTTTTCCGGTTGTAGGTCTTTACGAGGTCTGAGGCCTCGACCAGTAGCTGTTTTTCCAAAAGCGCCACGCTTATTCTCCCCAAAGGAAATCGCGCGAGCCGCCTTCGTCCGGGAACAGCACGAGCCGGGCTCGCGGTTCGCAAATCATACGGTTATCTTCGCGCCAAAAGGTGATGGTATCGCCCTCCAACATATCGCGTCCACGCTGAATACGCGGCGAACCTTCCAGGAAAATGGTGCCTTCCTCTACGCGATAGGTTGCTTTACGCGCCCAGGCGGTGGTGTCCTCTTGTTCCATGACGACATTGCCGACAGCTTCAATCATTTCAGCCTGATTGTTTTCATCGAAAAATACGGTCAACCGATCCGCGGTCATTCGCATGGACGCATCGACAACCTCGACGTTTTCTTCGAACAAGGCGTATTGGTGGGTCTGATCAAAGGTCAGACGTTCGGACGTAATTACAGTGGCCTCAGCTTCATCAATCTGGAAGTCGTCCTCGATCTCCAAGGCGGTCGCCGGGACCGCCAACAAACTGAGTGTCACAAGCCCGCACAGCCAACATTTTGGTTTATTCCATCGCTTCATTGCTCTTCATCCTCTCCTGCTTGCGCGCCCATTTTCAAATCCTTGAATACCACTTTGGCTTCATTGTGGATTTCGAAGCGCTCGCTTTCGGCATCCCAATCAAAGCCGCGCCCGGTAATGATCATATTCTCGCGCGCGATGCGTATGCCCGTCTCGGACGTGGCGCTGCCCGACACCCGGTTATATAGACACGACTCCGCCGACACGCGCATCTCGACCTCGCGGTCATCGTCATAAAATTCGATCCGCAT
>SLCI01000036.1 GCA_007125875.1 Kiritimatiellia bacterium
ACTTCTGCCATGACTTTACTCCTCCTGATATCGCCTGCTTACCAGATCAGGCTTGTTCTTTCTTATCCTTTACGGCCTGAAGCACGTACAACAGGCTACAGACTTTTTGATTCATCACGCCAACCAACTGGGTCAGCGGAGCCGCAATCGTGCCAACGGCCATCGCCAGCAATTCTTCACGCGGCGGCATCGATGCCAACTGCTCGACATCATCTGCTGTCAGAATCGCCCCCGAAAATGCACCCAGCTTGATCACTGGCTTGGCATTTTCCTTGATGAATGCTTTTAAAATTTTAGCGGCCTCGACGACGTCACCGCTTCCGGTGACAATTGCAGTCGGACCAGATAATCCCGTTTCTAAACCCTCCAAGTTGAGTTCCCCAACCAGGCGATTCATTAATCGGTTTTTGATCACTGCGTATTCGGCATCGGCATCACGTAAGCGATTACGAAGCGCTGCCGTCTTTTCGACCGACAAGCCATTGTAGTCCGCAAGAATCACGAACACCTTGCCATCCAGCTTTTGCCGGATCTCATCGACCATTGTTTGCTTTTCAGGTCTCATAATGCTGTTCCTTCGTTACGATCGATTAGGCCGCCATTTCGCGCGCCGAGATGCGCAAACCCGGCCCCATGGACGACGTGACGGTAATGTTCTTAATATAGATGCCCTTTACCGCAGCCGGTTTGGCCGCTGTAACCGCTTTGATTGCTGCCTGTGCATTTTCGGCCAAAGCCTCAACAGCAAATGAAAGCTTCCCGAAAGGCAGCATGACATTGCCATGCCGATCCATCTTGAATTCCACCCGACCGGCTTTCAATTGATTAACCGCAGAAGCGGTATCATCGGTCACTGTTCCAGTCTTCGGATTCGGCATCAAGCCGCGTGGCCCGAGCACTTTGCCGAGCTTGCGTACTTCCTTCATGGCTTCCGGCGTGGCAACCGCCACATCAAACTCCGTCCAGCCACCGCTGACTTTCGCAATCAAATCATCGAATCCAACTTCCACCGCACCGGCCTCTTTGGCGGCGTCGGCAGCCGGGCCACTCGCGAATACGATCACGCGCACATCTTTACCCGTTCCATGCGGAAGCGAGACGGTGCCGCGCACGCTCTGATCCGATTTCGTGGGATCCACACCTAAACGAAATGCGATCTCGGCGGTCTCATCAAATTTAGCGACCTGATTCTCTTTCAGAAAGGTCAGCGCCGCAACCAGCTCGTGTTCTGTATTGGCCGGCAGCTTTTCGACTGCGGCGCGATATTTTTTACCGTGCTTGCTCATGCTTCCACCTCAATCCCCATACTGCGCGCTGTGCCAGCAATGATCCGTACGGCTTCATCCACACTGTTGGCGTTCAAATCTTTTTCTTTGGTCTTGGCAATCTCTTCAAGCTGAGCGCGCGAAACTTTGCCGACTTTATCGCGGTTGGGCACTGACGACCCCTTCGCAATACCCGCGGCTCGCTTTAACAATGTCGCTGCCGGCGGACTCTTCGTGATGAAGGTGAACGATTTATCCTGATAAACCGTGATCACCACCGGAATCACCAAGCCCGCTTGTGACTGGGTCGCCGCGTTAAACTCTTTGCAGAACTGCATGATATTCACGCCTTGCTGACCAAGGGCGGGTCCAACGGGCGGAGCCGGATTGGCTTGGCCTGCGGGAATCTGCAGTTTAATTTGTCCTGTTACTTTTTTTGCCATGATGTACGCAATGGTTAAGGGTTAACGAATATTCAGGTCCGGCTCGCTTCACGTGCTGTCATTCGGCATCGCCAACACCGCATCTCCGGCTTGACGAAAGTGAGCCCCCGCTATTCTACGCTTCTCTTTCGACCTGCCAGTACTCCAACTCCACGGGTGCCGAACGGCCAAAAATGGAGACAGACACTTTCAGCTTGCCACGCTCAGGGTCGATTTCTTCGATCACGCCACTGAAACTGACGAACGGGCCATCGTTAATCTTGACCATTTCACCCGCTTCAAAGCTGATTTTCGGCTTAACTTTCTCTTTCTTCTCTTCAATTTGATTCAAAATTGTGTCGACTTCGGACTGCTTGAGCGGAACCGGTCGATCCCCACCCACAAATCCAATCACGCCAGCCGTTTGCTGCGCGAAATACCACGATTTTTCGACCAACGCGCGCTGATCATCGTAGAGCTCCATATTTATGAGCAAGTATCCCGGAAAAAACTTCCGCGTGGTGGTGGTCTTTTTACCCTGCTTGACCTCGGACACCTTCTCGGTCGGAATCAAGATTTCCGATACGAGATCACCCATCTCCTCCAACTCGAGACGACGCTCCATGCTTTCCCGAGCCTTATTTTCCTGGCCAGAAAGCGTTTGTAGTACGAACCATTCTTTAGGCATATTTCACCAGCACTTACTCAACTCAGCGGATCACTACGCTGGTTAGGGACATGAGGACGGCGTCACTGACACCCACGTATGTCGCTAAAATTAGGCACGAGATGACAACCACAACAGTTGATTCCATCAACTCCGGTCGGGTCGGCCATGTGCACTTAGAGAGCTCAACGCGAACTTCGCCCAGAAACTCTTGAAAGCCTGCTATCCACTTCCCCACTTTACCCATGCCAAACTCCTTACTCTTTACCGCTCAAGCCTTCGACGCGAGCAACCCGAATCCGCTCAAACTTACCACCACAACCTGACTGGCAGGCCAGGAGGGACTCGAACCCCCAACACCCGGTTTTGGAGACCGGTGCTCTGCCAAATTGAGCTACTGGCCTACGAGCAAATCGGCATCGCCACACAATCCGGCGCACCTCGCGCTCCACACAAGCCGGGCTTAACGGCGGCTAAACCGGCAAGCCGAACGGCGGACAACCCCAAAAGAGGCCGTCCGCCTATCCAGCCAAACCATTATTCCGTGATCTCGATAACGCGACCGGCACCAACCGTACGGCCACCCTCACGGATAGCAAAACGCATGGTCTTCTCCATCGCGATCGGCGTGATCAACTTAACATCCATACTGACATTGTCACCCGGCATGACCATCTCGACGCCTTCTGGCAGCTCGATGTCACCCGTCACGTCCGTCGTACGGAAATAAAACTGCGGGCGATAACCCTTGAAGAACGGTGTATGACGACCACCCTCGTCCTTGCTCAAGACATACACTTCAGCCTTGAAGGACGTGTGCGGCTTAATGGCACCCGGCGCTGCCAAAACCTGGCCACGCTCGACGTCTTCTTTCTTGGTACCACGCAGCAAGCAACCGACGTTGTCGCCAGCCTGCCCCTGATCCAAGAGCTTGCGGAACATTTCAACGCCCGTAACAGTAGTCTTGACGGTGGGACGCAACCCAACGATTTCGACTTCCGAACCGACCTTGATAATACCACGTTCCACACGACCGGTGACCACCGTACCGCGACCTTCGATCGAGAACACGTCTTCGATCGGCATCAGGAACGCCTGATCGATCGGGCGCTCCGGCTCCGGCACGAACGAATCGACGGCATCCAAGAGATCCTGAATGCACTGCGCACCCGGCGCATCCGGGCTTTCGGCCTGCACGGCACCCAAAGCGGAACCACGCACGATTGGCGTGTCATCACCAGGGAAATCGTACTTGTCGAGCAGCTCGCGGATTTCCAGTTCGACCAAATCCAACAACTCCGGATCATCCACCGTGTCAACCTTGTTCAGGAAGACCACGATCGCCGGCACACCGACCTGACGAGCCAAGAGAATGTGCTCACGGGTCTGCGGCATAGGACCATCAGCGGCGCTGACCACCAAAATGGCGCCGTCCATTTGCGCCGCACCGGTAATCATGTTTTTGACATAATCGGCGTGACCAGGACAGTCAACGTGCGCGTAATGGCGCTTGTCCGACTCATATTCAACGTGCGACGTTGCGATGGTCAGAATTTTGGTTGGGTCACGACGGCCCTGACTCTCGGAAGCTTTCGCCACCTCATCGTAGGCCACATACGTAGCCAAACCCTTGTCGGACTGAACCTTCGTCAATGCGGCCGTCAACGTGGTTTTACCATGGTCAACGTGACCAATCGTTCCTACGTTAACGTGCGGCTTAGTTCTCTCAAATTTATCCTTAGCCATTACGCTCCTCCGTTACCTTTATATTCGAACCAATGTTCCTGCTCTATTCATTCCAGGCGGGCTTGCGCCCCGTACCTAAACTCTATTTTCCCCATCTGGAGCCCACGAGCGGGATCGAACCGCTGACCTCGTCCTTACCAAGGACGTGCTCTGCCAACTGAGCTACGTGGGCAATTCCACTTCGCCTCTCGACGCTCATTTCCCACTCGGGAAACCTTCTCTAAAAGCTTGGCAGAAACCACTCTACGCCTTTCCACGCCAATGATTTGCAGCGCCACCACATGCGCAAATTTACGCAACCCCTCTACCCCGCAATTGGCATAGAGAAATAGCGGAAATCGCGACAAATCAGCTGTATATACACACCAAGACAATGGGAATGTTGGTATGCGAATGGGTAGACATTAAGAAAACGGGCAGCCGAGTCAATGATTATTTGCAAAAAACTGAAAAAATTTGCCGCTAGGATGACCGCGAAGAATCGATGGTCGCCTGCTTCTTGCTGAGCCGTTTTGACCGGAAGGGATCGCAAAAAGCCTCGGTGAAGTCGTAGCCACCGGCAAAATCGTCGCGGGAGTCTCGCTCGGTCTTGCCCAAGATGCCCTTGCCGACCAAGTTAAAAACCATTTCACCGATATCTTCGGACGACAGCACGCCCCAATGGGAAAGCACACGGAAAGCCATTGGACCAAATTGCTCTAAAGCAAAATCACGTATGCCTTCCAACAACTCAACCCCGCTGACATGGCGCCCCGGCCCCTCCGATGGCTTTTCTAGCCGCCCAATCGTGTAGTCGAGCGCCTCGCGTATAAAAAGGTAGGCCTGCTCATCGTAGCGCGGATCTTCGTGCACGATTTGCGCCAACGCTTCGCTGTAGCTTATTTTCTGCATAAATTGCTCATCCCTGAACAGGTATCTAAGATACCGGAGCAAGCGCGGTCGATCAAGTGCCAATCGACGAGCCGAAAACTATGGAGCGAAGCCACCATTTTTCGCCTGCACAGCGCATTAATCGTGAAGTTCGAAGACAACCTTTGATATAGATTTATCTTTATCTGCGCGAAACCCTGCGTATATTGCGCCCTCATGGAACAGTTTCGAATGCAAAAGAGTGATCGGCGTGACGGGTTCACGCTGGTCGAGCTATTGGTCGTCATGGCGATCATCGGCATTCTGATTGCGCTGTCAGCTGCGGCACTTCCCCGTGCCCTCATGGCCGGCCAGCGGGCCGCTTGCACTTCGAATTTACGCCAGATCGGGCAGGCGACGCTTCTCTATGTGGCCGATCACCGTGGTCATTTTCCACCGACCCGACATTCGGCCGTTGCGAACGAAGCCTGGATTTTCTTGCTCAGCCCTTATCTAGGCGATGTCGATGAGGTCCGGATATCCCCTGCTGACCCGAATGGAGCGGATCGATTAAGCCGGAATGCAATCAGCTATATTCTTAATGATGTAGTGGCTGACCCCCTGCTCAATCCGTTTGGTGAGCCATTGCCCGGCGGTTATGGGCGTATGTCGCTCATTAATGAACCGGGGGCAACCATTCTCGCTGTTGTCATCTCAGATGACCGAGGTACGGGAGCAGCCAACGATCACACCCATGCGCGCACTTGGAGCTCATTCAATAATTTCTTATCCGATGTTGAGGCTGATCGGCATCGCTTAGGATCACGGCACCCAACTCGCACCGAGGGTAGCGCGCCCTACTTGTATGCCGATGGCAGCGTGCGCATCTTCGAAGCGAGCTTCATGCAAGATGTGTTCGAGCAGGGTAACAACATCGGCCTGCCTGGATACGCGCCCTAGAGCGGGTAAATGAAAATTCTAGTCGCATTCAGGGAGAGCGTGCCACTAGTTGCTGTTGAAAAGATTCCAGCCAGTGTGTCCAGCGATCACCGTAAAAATACGGCGCCGACTCGCCGAACAGAATCCGATAGCGGCCGGCATCAAGCTCGATCCAAAGATTATCCAGCGTGTTTACGGGGCCACTGACGGTGCCGCGTTCGACCGCACCGATATATAGTGTCTGAAATTGGTATAAATCCTCGAAATACTCGTCGCGATTTATCTCAGTCAGCGCTAGACGCTGTTGCACATCATGCCAATTCAGTTCCGCCGATCGCCATCCCATCAGGCCGAGGGCAGGTGCAGCGGCACTGGTTTCACGCCGAAAGATCTGAGCTTCGGGGAAAACGCGCAAGAATGAGTTCAGAATAACCATGAACTGGTCATTATTCAGCTGGTACATCGGGAGCCATAAACAGAACAGCCCATCTTCGCGTAACGCGCGTCTAGCGGCCTCAAAGTGTTCGACCGTAAAGAGACGGCCCTCGCCAGGGCCCCATGGCAGAAATAGATCTGAGATGATTACATCGAATGCATCCGCATGCGCAGCCAACCAGGTCCGACCATCTTCGACCACAATACGGGCGCGATCATCTTTCATCACCCCCTGATTGTAGTCCGTAAACCATTCGCCTGCTGCGCGCGTAACCACATGGGAAATCTCGACCGCCTCGATCGTTTCGACCGCCTCATGCATCAACGCGCCTCCAGCGGTGATGCCTGTCGCCAAACCAATAAACGCGACATGGCGCGGAGCGGGATGCAGCAGCAAAGGGATATGGGCTTGGCGCGCGGCTTCGGCCGAGGCGGCGGTGGCACCCAACACATATTGATTTTGAAGTACCATCGCACGGCCCATACGTGGATCATCCATGATTGCCAGACTACCCTCACGTCCATGTTGTTCAGCTACGAGGCCGGGAACTAGTGAGGGGTGAACGGTATGTAGGCGCGGCAAAACAAAAAGTAGCAGTCCGATGATCAGCGCCATCGCGAATCGTATCGTCCAGAGCCAGGCGGGCTTTGTAATGGAAGGAGCACAGATCCAGGCCGCAATGAGATAAACAAATCCGATCACGCCCAGCCCTTGATGAGGTCCGAACAGCGGCAATAACACTCGGTACGCGATCTCCGCGCCCAACAGACCGCCCAAACCATTGGCGGCGAGCAACCACCCCCAGCGTAAGCGGCTGCGCGGCTCGTCCGGTTGCCCGGAAGCATTCGCAATCAGCGGAAACCAGAAACCGGCTACGATGATGGCAGGCCCAAACACAAGGGCAACAAACAAGCTCAATTGCAGCAAAAAGATAAAGAGCGAGCGACTGCCCGATGCGAAATCAATCTGGGGCGCAAGCGCATGAAACAATAAGGGGCTGAGCGCAATCAACAATCCGGCAGAGGCCAAAATCGGAACCAAGCCTGCTTCGCGAAAAAACAATCTTTGCGCACCAAGGGCCACCACGAAAGCCGAGAAAGCCAACGCTGCAATCACACTGCCCAAAACGGCCGCAGGAGCAAAAAACGACATTGGCGCGAGTAATTGCGTCATCAACAAGGCGATGACTTCCGTGGCCATGATCAGAAATCCCGACGCCGCGGCCATGATCAGATACGGTTGAGCCGGTCGATTAGCACGCAAGGATTCGGGCGTTGTGTTGGCCTGACCAACAGGGCCCAGCAAAAGATCAACGACATAACAGCCAATCGCCGCAATCAGATTCCCAATAAGGATGAAAGTCATCACGGGCAGCATGGAAAAGCGGGGCAGCATCCAAGCCGCGACAGCGAGCAGTCCCATGACAGCACCCGCGGTATTGATGGCATAGAGCCATAATCCTGGATCCGTTTTACGTGCCGATGGGAAAGGCCAATCGCGTACGGCCAATGGCAAGAATAGCCCCATCATAACGGCAGGCGGAAGCACGAGTAGGACAGACAAAACCGTCTTCAATGTCCCCCCCAGTGGGCCGATCAGGCGATCCGGCCCCAACCAAGGCCAGATTCCGTCCGCCCACCAAGGCAACAGAAGTATAGGGACAGACAAGCACGCGATCACCACTTCGGCCGCCGCCAACCAGCGCCAAGGGCGTCGTACACGATTCGCCAGTATCGCGCCCAGCATCGCCCCCAGCGCTAAACCCAAAAAGAAACAGCCGAATACCCGCGCCGCAGAGCCCGCACTCGCACCCAGCAAGTCAACCATGCGTCGGGTCCAAAGCAACTGATGAGCCAACGCTGTCGCACCCCCAAAAAAGGCGAGCGCATATACGATCGCCAAAGTCGATCGCGCAGCCTGCATCGATTTTTTACCACTTTCCCGCATACACCACTTGACATTATCGAACATAATAGCTATTGATAGATCATTATCACTTTAGCCATTGTATTTTCATGCGGATCAAAACAAAAGGACAAAAGGAGATCAGATGAGAACATTACGTACTACCATTTTGGGGGCATTGCTCCTAGTCGGGGGATTGACAACTGCACCGGTGTCCGCGCAAAGCATCGTGCTGAACAGCGGATCAGGGGATATTTTCTTTCTTTACAATAGTTCAGCTGACGTTTGGAACACGGTATTTCGAGTCAAGAGCTCGACCGACGCCAGCGGTCTGACCACCCCGTTCAACACCACATCTGACCCGGCTACGTGGGCAGGCATACTGGGTAATTCGGTTCCTGCAAGTGCTGGTGCCAGTGGAGACCATCTTTTTGACTCGTTGACCGTTAACCTCAACCTTAGCGAAACATTGACGGTAGGCGACACGGACTTCTACTTTGCTGATGCCAACGGGCAGTTTACAAACTCCACACCAACCGCCGATTTGGGTATTCGCATTCGCTTGCGTGAGGATGAAGTCGCGATGGGGACCGGAACCAATACGGCGCTCGACCAATTCGATAACTTCACCTTCACGGTTAATATGACCGCGTCTACATTCAACGGAGACCCGCTGGAAAACACCTCCGCGCATGTTTCGCTGCTGGAGCGCGATGCATTTGGAGAACCTGTAGCTCTGTTCAATACGGCGGAGGACGAGTTGACTGGCACCCTGAACAGTGTTTGGACCCATCAACACCGCAATTGGGGCTTCTCGGAGTATGGGCAATATTCGCTCGTATTAGACGTGGAAGGTGTGGGCGGAGAATACGGCAATTCCGGCACACAGACGACGTTGAACTTCGATGTGATTCCGGAACCCTCGACGCTTGGACTGCTCTTGCTCGGACTTGGATTTGGCAACTTGCTACGGAAGCAGCGCTTAGCAAAGAGTAGCTGATTGACCTAAATCTTGTTCATCCCTAGAAAAGAGGGTCGGCCTGCATAAAGCTTTAAGCGTAGGTCGGCCCTTTTTCATCGTTAAAAACCCCAACATGAAAAATATACATTTTTTAATCCTCTCATTCACGCTGTTTGCCCAGTCGAGCCAAGCTTTTGATGGTTTTGGCTTTCTGCCTTATACGCGAGAACACATGGATATCGGTGTGAGATTGGTTGATGGCGAATTGGTCGGCTATTGGAAGAACGACTTTGCTACGATTAACGGGCAAACGACCACGCCAGACTATGCCGCTAACGAATTGCGGGCACTCGGCATTTTCGATGCAGATACGCCACCGCTCAATCGTCCGGCTTCATCCGATTGGGATTTTCTTGGTGTTGAGGCTGGAGAACCAATTTATATTCTCCCGTCCGGGGGCGTGCCGAATACTGTTCCCTACCTTGGATTGAGCACGGAGGATCCCTCCCTGTCAGCACTTGGGGCTGATGAGTACAGCTTCACCTTAGTCGATATGACGGGGCCCGAGGATGGTGTTTTCTCGCTTTTCGTCGGCTCTGACAACGTTCCTATGAATACGTCGACTGGATTTCCTGCGGGCACCCTTATGATCGAAGCAGGAGACCACTTGCATTATAATTGGGGCTTTTCGCATGTGGGCACGTATGACCTTTATCTCGAATTTGAAGCTTTAGCTGGCGGCACTGTCATCACCAGTAGCAGCGATATGTTTCGATTCCAAATCACCGATGGCAGCGGTTTCGATGACTATGAGCATTGGCGCCGTACGGTCTTTACACCCGAGGATATCGTAGACGAAGCGATCAGTGGACCATCAGC
>SLCI01000246.1 GCA_007125875.1 Kiritimatiellia bacterium
CGGCCATTGAGCACTACATGGGTGAACGGGCCATCACCGTCAGTGCCGATATCGACACCGACGTGACATCCTCGGTTGAGGTCAATCGCGCTATCCTTGACCGATTCGGCGACCTGCATCTTGAACACACTGGCTATCGACTCGTGCTGACCGGGGAATGGGAAGAAACCCAAAAGTTAATCGAGTTCATGCAGTTCGCGTTTAACATTGCGATTTTGATTATCTTTTCCATCTTGGTGGTGCAATTCAATTCACTATTCCAGCCGTTCGTGGTCATCTTGTCCATCCCGTTAGGCCTGATTGGTGTGACGTTGGCGCTCATTCTGCATGACATGCCCATTAGTGTTATGGCACTCATGGGCATGGTCGGTTTGGCGGGCGTTGCGGTGAATGATGCCATCGTCTTGGTTAATTTCATCAATCGTCGTCGCGCCGAGGGGGCCTCGGTGGAATCGGCTGTTTTCCACGCGGCCGAGACACGATTCCGCCCCATCGTGCTGACCACAGTGACCACCATGAGTGGCCTTTTGCCGGTCATTTATGGTTGGGGCGGATATGAGCCGTTCATCGCGCCTTCGGCGGTCACGCTGGGGTACGGGCTGCTGTTTGCCTCGTTCCTGACGCTGTTTGTTGTTCCCTGCCTCTACTACGCGGCGAGCGACTTGCGCGAACGAGGTGTGCGGGTAGTCAAGCGCCTACGGCGCGTGGACCGCGCGGCGCCGGTGTCGGGATAGACACGCCCTCGGCTTCGATCCGCTTCATAAGCTCCTGATACAGGCGCAAACTAATCCACGCATCGGTAGCGGCATAATTAATCTGTACGTCTGTCAGCTCCCGGCGGCTCCAATTCGAGCACTGTGCCTTCTTGGAAATACGAAATCCGAACAGCGCGGCGGCTAGACCACGTAGTCCTTGGTTTTTGATCCGCAACGCCTTCGCCAGTGGCTCCAGTGATACAAAACCTGCCGGTTCAAAGTCGGCCAGTTGCCGTAGTTGTTTCAGATCATAGTCGAGCGAAACCCCTGTTTTCAGCACGGTCGCATCACCGAGAAGCGCCTGTAATGGTGCCGGTATCTCATGCTCAATCAATTGAAATAGGTAGACGTGTTCTGTGCCCGCGAGCTGAATTAAGGACGGCAGGTAGGATTCACCCTTGCGGAACGAAGGACGCGTTTCCGTGTCGAAACCGAGCACCGCTTCTCGGCGCAAGCGGTCGCAAGCCTCCGCACAGCCGTCTTCGCCGCGCACCAAGGTTACGCCCCCGTCATAGCGACTGATGGGCAGCGCATTAATATCCTCGCGCGCCAATGCGATCGCATATTCGGGTTCCGCCTTCGCCGGTTTACTCGATATTTTTGTCGTTTCTTGTGTGGTCATGATGTTGTAAGAATTTGCAAACACGCTAATGATGCCGACCAGAAAAGCAATTGAAAAGGAGTAACATGCAGACAAGCGAACAATGGCAGGCCCTGACGACCCACTACGAGGCCATCAAGGAGCAGCATTTGCGCGATTGGTTTGAAGCTAATCCCGAACGGGCCAACCAGTTTTCACTGGAAGTCGACGGCTTGTTTCTCGACTACTCGAAAAATCGGATCGAAAAAGAGACCATTGATCGGCTGATTGCCCTGGCCGAAGCGGCCAAGGTGAAGGAAGCCGCAGCCGCCATGTTTCGGGGTGATCGCATCAATCGCACCGAAAATCGTTCCGTTTTGCACATCGCCCTGCGCAATCGCTCGAACACGCCGATTGAAGTCGACGGTCAGGACGTCATGCCCGAGGTCAATCGCGTGCTGGCGCAGATGGCCGACTTTGCGGAGCGTGTGCGGTCTGGCGCGTGGCGCGGTCACACCGGAAAACCCATCCGGACGATCATCAATATCGGTATCGGCGGCTCAGATTTGGGTCCCGTCATGGCTGCTGAGGCCCTCAAACCCTACAGTCAGCGCGATTTATCGGTCCGATTTGTTTCCAATGTGGACGGCACACATTTGGCCGAGGCGGTTCGGGATGCCGATCCGGAGGAAACCCTGTTTATTGTGGCGTCCAAGACCTTCACCACGCAGGAAACGATTACCAACGCCGAGAGCGCCCGTGAATGGTTACTAAAGGGGTTGGGCGGCGATGCAGCCGCGGTTGCTCGGCATTTTGTGGCGGTATCCACCAACGCAGAGAAAGTCAGCGCATTCGGGATTGATACCGCTAATATGTTTGAGTTTTGGGACTGGGTTGGCGGTCGGTATTCGCTCTGCTCAGCGATCGGGCTCGCCTTGATGGTCGCCATCGGGCCCGATCACTTCACCGAAATGCTGGATGGCTTCCATGCCATGGATCAGCATTTTGTGTCGGCGCCTTATGCCGAAAACATGCCAGTGCTCCTGGCGCTGCTGGGCATCTGGTACAACAATTTCTTCGGCGCCGAAAGTCATGCGCTGCTGCCGTACGACCAATATTTGGCCCGTTTCCCGGCCTATTTCCAGCAATGCGATATGGAAAGTAACGGTAAATACGTCGATCAGGAAGGGCGACCCGTGAGCGTCCAAACCGGCCCCATCATTTGGGGCGAGCCGGGTACGAATGGGCAGCACG
>SLCI01000050.1 GCA_007125875.1 Kiritimatiellia bacterium
CTCCGGTACAGGCTAAGCAGAACCAGTTACTGCAGAAGCATTCTGGAGGGACGTGCTCCGTCACGTCCTCGGAGAATAGACCGAAAAGTATTGGAAACTGGTATGATGCAGCACCAACAGCCCGTGCCGATGGGATATACCGTGGACACTGCTGGCCACGTGCTGATGGCTGCTGGTGGGGACGGAGATGTCTCGACGCCGCTGCGCTTTGCTCGACATGACCACCAACTTTTTGTGGTCATATCGTTGACTCGGCTCATCCAGCGGATGCGGCCTACCGTGACAATGGGCTGATCACGCGCGGAAAAACGAACCCGATCAGAGCTGAATGCGTTCGGGCATGTTGGGGAAGCGCGACTCGACGAACGCTTGGTAGGCCTCGGTCTCTCGAAAGACATCAAAGTCGGAATCGGCCATGAAGCGCTGGAACTCGACTGGTGAAGCAATGTCTGCCGCTTGTTTCACCCACGCGAGGGCATTTTCGAAGTCTTGTTGTTCCGTGTACGTAATCGCCATGTTGAAGTAGAACGAGGCCATGTGCGGCATCGCATCGATTAGTTGTTGCAGGTGTGCTTGCGCTTCACGGTAGCGGCCCATTCGCAATAGACAGACGGCAAGGTTGTTCCGGATGCCGGCGTTCTCTGGCATATGTTCCAGCGAGTGCTCGAAGTTTTCCGCCGCCAACGCAAATTCGCCTTCCAGCAAATACAGCATACCCAAATTGACATAGGCATGAATGTAGTCGGGTCTCAAATCGATCGAGCTATGCAAGAGATCTTCTGCTTTGGCGATTTCGCCCTGTTGAATGTAGACCGCCGCCAAGGTGTTGTAGGCCTCTGCATTAAAGGGATCCAACGTGAGCGCCCGCCGCAACACCGCGGCGGCTTGGTCGAGTTGACCGCGATTGGTAAAGACAAACCCGAGCAAGTTGTAGGCTGCGGGCATGTCGGGCCACTCCTGCAACGCTTGACGAATGGCCATCTCGCCCGCTTCCCATTCTTGTTCCCGCAAGTATTGCTGCGCCACGCGTAGGTAACCCATTGCCTGGGCCGCTCGGGCGGGATCAAGATCCGGCGGGACCTCATCACGCAGCCGCTCCAGTTCGGGTGGCATTTGAGGCATAGCGACCTCGGGACGTCGCTCGCGTTCGCGTAGTGTGACGAGCGCGGCCAGTTCTTCTTCTGTCAATTCTTCCAAGTCCGCTCTTTGCGCGCGTTCGTCCAAGACGCGGAAGACGAAGACGGCCAAGCCCAAAATGGCCGCAATCATAATGATCGAGATCGTTGCGCGCTTGGCGGCCCGCACACGCATGTCACGCGGCGTGATATCCACTTCCGGATAGGCCGTGGGTTCCTGCGGTGGCGGTGCCTTCTTTTTGTATATGTCGCGATCTTCAGCCATGGTTATAACTCAAGAAAGTTTGCCAGCATCCGTTTGCCCTCTTGCGTCAAAATCGATTCAGGATGAAACTGCACGCCATACACGGGATTCGTTTTATGTTGCAATCCCATAATTTCGCCAGCATCTGTTTCTGCTGTTATTTCCAGACAATCCGGTAGCGTCGCGCGTTCAACAATGAGGGAATGATAACGCGTGGCCTCGAACGGATTCGGCATGTTTTTAAAGATGCCTTCGCCGTTATGCTGAATCAGCGATGTCTTGCCGTGCATCAACCGATCGGCGCGGATGACGTTGCCGCCGTAGACTTGGCCAAGGCATTGGTGGCCCAGGCAGACGCCGAATAGCGGGATGCGCCCAGCGAAGGCATCGATCACGGCGCATGAAACGCCCGCCTCGTTCGGGGAACAGGGGCCGGGACTGACCATGAGCTTGTCGGGCTGAATGCGTTCAATATCGGCGATAGTGATTTCGTCATTGCGTTCAACGCGCACTTCGGCCCCCAACTCGCCGAGATACTGCACGAGATTATAGGTGAACGAGTCGTAGTTATCGATGACCAGAATCATACCTCTTCTCCTGCACGCGCCGCATGAAAACGTTGCGCCAGCCCCAAGGCCTTGATCATCCCGCGCGCCTTGTTCTGCGTCTCTTCAAATTCTTTTTGGGGGTCGGAATCGGCGACGATGCCGGCCCCGGCCTGCACATAGGAATGACCGTTTTCCATCAAGACCGTTCGAATCGTGATGCACGAGTCCAGATTTCCGCTGAAGCCGATGTAGGCCACGGCACCCGCATAGGCCCCGCGCCGGGCCTCCTCGAGTTCCGCGATGATTTCCATCGCCCGCACTTTAGGCGCGCCGCTGACGGTGCCGGCGGGAAAGGTCGCGCGCAATACGTCATAAGCGTCTTTATCGTTCGCCAATGTTCCTTCCACATCCGACACGATGTGCATGACGTGGCTATAACGCTCGATCACCATCAACTCAGGCACTCGCACGGAACCGTATTCGCATACCCGACCGATGTCATTGCGCCCCAGATCGACTAGCATGATGTGCTCGGCCCGCTCTTTCGGGTCCGCCAACAAGTCCTGTTCCAGCGCCTTATCTTCTTCGGGATCCGCGGCGCGCGGACGCGTGCCGGCAATCGGGCGCACCTCTACCCGCTGATCTTCGCAGC
>SLCI01000230.1 GCA_007125875.1 Kiritimatiellia bacterium
ACTACCAGCACGGCAACGGCTTCGATCAAGCTGAATCCGGCCCTCCAGCGACGATCACACAAACTTCCGATCTTCATGTTCTTACCTCTGGCGACCTGCCGGCAGATCGCACTCGATCCGCCGGCCCGGTCAACACTTGGCTATGGCATCCTCCAAAGCCGTGTCGTGGTCATGGTTGCATCGTCGACCTCCCACACAATTACGTCTACTCCTCCCGTCGCTTCCTCAAACCGGAATTCGTAGTCCGCGCTGTTGGGTGCATTGGCTCCTCCAGACGCAGTCGCGACTTCTCCAGCCGTTGGTTCTCGCCCCAATCGCAGCGCCTCGCGACCATAGGCCATCGAGACATGGGACAGCCCCGCCGCTACGGCACCCTCCAGCGCCTGCGTACGCGCATCGTCGATCAGGCTGACATAGCGCGGAATGGCCACCGCCGCCAGCACCGCCAGAATGACCAGCACCGCAATCACCTCAATTAAGGTGAAGCCAGCCCTTGCACTATCTACTCGCACCGTAGTCATGATACCCTCTCTTTCTCTTGTTGTTCTTCCCTCTCACATGTTTCGTACCCAACCCCACAAGGCCCATCCACCATACGCCCCCTTCAGGGCGTGCTCCTTGTTTCACGATTGCCTGTCTCGCATAAAACGTGCCAAGCGAACGAACACTCAAAAGCTTCGAATTCGGACCATATCGACCAAACTTTCGGCCTGATAGGCATCATTATTTGGAGCAGGTCCCTCCATTTATTGTATGACGGGCATTTCATGGGTTGCTCCCGATTTGCGCACACTTGCGACGTCAATTTGATGCTTGGCAATTCGGTGCCAGAGACTGCGTTCTTTAATCCCAAGCACATCCGCCGCGCGCACCTGAACGCCTCCGGTACGTGCGAGCGCCTCAAGGATCATGGCTTTTTCGATGGCGTTCAGGCGCTGGTCGAGATTTTGCGGGCCGCTATTCGCCCAAGCACCGGCTTCAAGCTGCAAATCCCCATCGCCCAGCGCGCTCACACGCAGATGTTGTGGTTCGATGACTGCATCGGCCAGCGCGGCCGCCGCCTCGATAACATTGCGCAGCTCCCTGATGTTGCCCGGCCAGGCATAAGCCGTCAGCGCCGCCAGCGCCCGCGGCGAGATGGTGGACGAGGGTTTGATCCGGCGCAGAAACTCGGAGGCGATCAGCGGAATGTCTTCGCTACGCTCCCGCAAGGGCGGCAGGCGCACCGTAAAGACATCGAGTCGGAAAAAGAGGTCCTCTCGAAACGAGCCCTCTTCCACTAACCGCGTGAGTTCTTTATTGGTTGCGGCGATGACTCGAATATTGATCGGAACGGACTGCGTCCCCCCCACCCGTTCAATCTCCCGTTCCTGCAGGGCACGGAGGATCTTAGCCTGAGTGACCATCGGCATATCGGCGATTTCATCCAGAAAGATCGTCCCGCCCGCCGCCAATTCAAACTTACCGATCTTGCGTGCGTATGCACCGGTAAAGGCCCCCTTCTCGTGGCCGAACAGTTCGCTTTCCAGCAATCCCTCCGGAATACCCGCGCAATTGATGGCCACAAACGGTCTTTCGGCCCGCGGACTGCGGGTATGAATCGCTTTTGCAACCAGCTCCTTGCCCGTGCCGCTCTCACCCAGAATCAACACCGTCGCATCGGTCGGCGCAATCTTGAGCAATAGCGCCAGAATCGCCCGCATCGCGGACGACGGGGCCACAATATCGGGGAACATGGCCTGTGCATCGGCATTGTCCAATACCTCGGATACGCGATCCAACGTATGCACAATCGGCGCCATACTGTTTCGGGTAGACGGCTTTTGTGCCGGATCGCTGCGATTGGGCGGAACCATCATCCGCGTCCGCTCCACAAACCGTTCGAGCGGCCGGACCATCGCATTGACCACCAGTGACCCTGTCATGAACGCCGTCAGGACGAGTATGACGCCGGCCACGAGCAGCGAACCGGGCATACTTAGCCTGGAACCGAGCGGCGCCTGCATCAGCTGGTACGTTAAGATCGAGGCCAGCGCCGTGAATCCCGCGAAGATCCCCGGCACAATCACATACCACTGCAACTTGAATGATTTGTCTTTCATCCGGACCCCATGACAACGCGGGCCATATCCCACATCGGCAGATAGATCGCTAAAGCGAAAAAGCCGACGATGACAGCCAGCATGACAATCAGGAATGGCCCCATGGCCGTGGTCAATCGCCGCGTGGCGTATTCAACCTCGGCGTCATAGTGGGTCGAAATCTCTTTCAGCATCTCATCCAGATTGCCAGCCTCCTCCCCGATCGCGACCATGTTGATGAACATAGGCGTGAAGTAACGTGCTCGCGATAGTGGCTGCGCAATCCCATGCCCGCCCTCCAGCTCGGCCTGGACGCCGACCAACTCCCGCCCGATCGCCGCATTGCCAATCGTCTCGGCCAGCATCTCCAACGAATCCAGTATGCCCACCCCGGTGGCTTGCAAGATCGAAAAGACACTGGCGAAACGCGACAACGCACCCTTCACTAACAGCGGCCCCACCATGGGGAGAACCAACAGCGAGCG
>SLCI01000030.1 GCA_007125875.1 Kiritimatiellia bacterium
CAAAGTAGTGACAGCCAAATGACGACGCTCACCTGAAGCCGTTTGAACTCGCGATATCCCATTACCGCCTTACCTCCTTGGCAAACTGTATCACAAGTTTTTGGCGACGCAATTGGCTCCGTGATAGACGCGGCAGCTTGTACGAGTTTCCCATACTTTTCAGCCATTCCCAGAATCAATTTGAATACCTACAAGATTCTCGGATTGTTCTTATCAGGCAATCCCCTACTGTCGCACAAAAAACGCCGATAACCCCAATAATACAGGCTTCTTCGCAGTTCGAACGTGAGCCCGATGGTTCAGCAGCGCTGCTTGACGGTGTGATTCGCGCACAACTATATTCATGGTATGTGGTTTCACCATCAATTCTTGTCAGGTGATTCTTTCAGGTCATGCGCCTTGCTTGTCCCGCCCGCCAATCTGTCCAATATGCCCCATGAGGTGAGCCATGCGACCTGACACCGAACTCAACCATTTACTGGACTGGGTGGAAGGCTTACGCAAGCGCGTGCGCGAGATCGCGAGGGAATGGGAAAGCGAGGAAGGTAACCTCATCATGATCCTGCACGCGATCGAGGACGAGTTAGGTTATGTCCCGCGTGGTGTCGCCAACGAGCTGTCTCACGAACTCGGCGTCCCGATGGCTCGCATCTACGAGGTGATCACGTTCTACCATTACTTCCGACTGGTGCCCCCCGGCAAACATACCGTCAAGGTCTGCATGGGCACCGCCTGTTATTTGAAGGGCGCCAACGATTTACTCGAAGAGGTCGAACGCCAACTGAAACAACTCGAGGCGACGGGCGGCCATCAAGGCGAATTCAGCGTGGAGAATGTGCGCTGCATTGGCTGCTGCGGCATGGCGCCGGCGATTGTAGTGGATGGCGAAACGCACGGGCGACTTTGCCCGAAAGCCGTTGAGGAACTACTGAAACAACAGCGGGAGAAATAAGATGCCGACCACCCCCATGACGGCGAACGAACTGGCGGCACACTGGGATGAGCCGCCTGATCCCTATCCCGACATCCGTGTCTGTCTGGACACGGGCGGCGTCGCGGCCGGTGCGCGTGATGTCTATCAGGCACTGCGCGAGGCGCGTGATGAGCTGAACTTGGATATTGATATCAAGCGCACGGGCTCACTGGGGCTGTCCTACGCTGACCCGATCGTGGTGAGCCGCGATGCGACCGGCCAAACTACGGTCTTTGGTGCGATGGACGCTGACGCGGCGCGCCTTGTGATAGAGGATCATGTGCGCAACGGCAGCCTGCTTGAAGACCGGGTGATTGCATCGCGTGAGCGGGGGGCGGACTTTGGCGGCCAGCCACAGAGCGCCATTCTGGTGAAAGACACCAGTGCGGGAAAAGATGAGGATCGCACCCTCCACTTTCAGGAACTGGTTCAGCAAGAATTAACCTTCCATGAGCTCAATGAGCAAATTAAGGTCTACCGCGCCTTAGATATGGGGCTCTACGAAAAGGGCCTCTGCCTGCAGTTCTTGCCCTCGCGCGTGACGTATGCGGGGGTAAGCGAAGAGGACATTCCTCGCATTATCGAAGAGAGCGCGCGGAGCGGCCAAGTGCTGAACGACTTGATCGTGACCGAGGGCGATTTGCAGGAACGTATCGTGCTACGCAATTGCGGCCAGATCGACCCGGAAGACCTTGACTCGTACCTGCGTAGAGGAGGCTATCGCGGATTACGTCGCGCCTTGCTGGAAATGAGCCCCGAGGACGTGATTCAGGAGCTAAAGACCAGCGGCTTGCGCGGACGCGGCGGCGCGGGATTCCCCACTTGGCAAAAATGGCAGTTAACCCGCGAGCCCCAGGCCGACCGCAAGTTTGTGATCTGCAACGGCGACGAAGGCGATCCGGGCGCGTTCATGGATCGCAGTATCCTTGAAAGCGATCCGCACGCGGTGCTGGAAGGCTTGATAATTTCTGCCTACGCGATCGGGGCCGAGACCGGCTTCTTTTACATTCGCGCCGAGTATCCTTTAGCGGTGGAACGCATCCAACGCGCGATTGACCAGGCGCATGCCGCGGGGCTACTGGGCAAGAATATTCTGGGCAGCAACTTCTCGTTCGATGCCAAGGTGCGGCTGGGCGCCGGCGCCTTCGTGTGCGGTGAAGAAACCGCGTTGATTGCCTCGATCGAGGGTCGGCGAGGTAGTCCCGAGCCGCGCCCGCCCTACCCCTCGATTAAAGGTTTATGGGGCAAGCCGACCTCCATCAATAATGTGGAAACA
This sequence comes from Kiritimatiellia bacterium, assembly GCA_007125875.1. Lineage (GTDB taxonomy): Bacteria > Verrucomicrobiota > Kiritimatiellia > SLAD01 > SLAD01 > SLAD01. Next base: position 2,250 of record SLCI01000030.1, read on the forward strand.
CTCGCCGCCGTAACCGCCATTATGGATCGAGGAGGCGCGTGGTACACGGAGTTCGGTTCAGGAAAATCGCGCGGCACCAAAGTGTTTGCAGTCACCGGCAAGGCGCGAAATCCGCAACTGGTGGAAGTGCCGATGGGCATGCCCATTCGCACCGTGATCGAAGATATCTGCGGTGGCGCAGACAGCGGTGCACGCATCAAGGCCGTGCAGACGGGGGGACCGTCCGGTGGCGTCATTCCTCGCGAGAAGATGAATACCCCGATTACCTACGAGAGCCTGCAGGAGCTGGGCTCGATCATGGGGTCGGGCGGGTTGCTGGTGATGGATGAAAGCGACTCGATGGTTAACGTCGCCAAATTCTATCTCGGCTTTTGCGTCGATGAATCCTGCGGCAAATGCGCCCCCTGCCGCATCGGCGGCTTCCAGTTGTTGAAGCTGCTGGAAAAGATCGACGACGGCAAGGGAAAGTCCGAGGACTTGGATACCATCCGCGATATCTGTCACTGCATGCGTACCGCATCGTTATGCGGCCTCGGCCAAACGGCGCCGAATCCGGTGCTATCGACCCTCAACTACTTCGAGGATGAGTATCTTGCGTGCGTGACGGCGGACGCAGAAGGGAAGCAGTCATGATCGTGCAAGAAACCAACGTGACAGCCAAGATTAACGGCATCAGCGTACGCGTACCGGAAGGCACCAGCATCTTGGACGCCGCGCGCCAAGCTGGTATCCGCATCCCTACTCTATGCAAGCATCCTGACCTCTTGCCAACCGCTGCGTGTGGCCTATGCATCGTGAAGGTGGCGGGCGAAGGAAAAATGCCGCGCGCCTGCGCAACGAACCTGCGCGAGGGCATGGAAATCATCACGCACGACAGCGAATTGACGCGTGTACGCCGTACAATCCTGGAACTAATTCTCTCCACTCATCCCAGCGAATGCCTGACCTGTGGACGTAACGGAAACTGTGAGCTGCAAACACTGATGGGCGAATTCGGCTGTCGTGATGACCGTTTAGAAAAACACATTCGCGATATCCCGCCGGATCGGTCCAGCCGCTCCATCGTGATCGACTTTTCAAAATGCATAAACTGTGCGCGCTGCGTCCAAACCTGCCAGGAAGTGCAGAATGTCTGGGCCTTGTCCATGCTGAACCGTGGCATCAAGACCCGCATGGCACCTGCCGGCGACATCGCCCTCGCGGATTCGCCCTGCATCAAGTGCGGCCAATGCGCCGCCCATTGCCCGACCGGCGCGATTGTGGAGAACGACGAAATCGCTGACGTATGGGAAGCGCTCGGTAACCCAGACAACTATTGCTCTGTACAAATCGCCCCTAGCGTGCGGGTCGCGCTGGGCGAGGAATTCGGCTATCCACCTGGAACCAATCTGACCCGAAAAATCTACGCCACCTTGCGGCGGCTCGGCTTCAAAGCGGTCTTCGATACAAACTTTTCGGCTGACCTCACGATCATGGAGGAAGCCAGCGAATTCGTCGAACGCCTCGCGCATGGCAAGGGCCCGCTACCATTGATCACGTCCTGTTGCCCTGCGTGGACCGATTACATGGAGAAGAAGCATCAAGATTTGATCGACAACTTTTCCACCGCAAAGAGTCCGCAACAGATGCTGGGCGTTGTCGCGAAGACGTATTACTCACAAAAGGTGGGAATCGACCCGGCGAAACATGTGCAAGTCTCCATCATGCCGTGTACCGCCAAGAAATATGAGCTCGAGCGCACACACGAAATGTTTGCGTCCGGCCATCAAGATGTCGACATCACGCTCACCACGCGCGAGCTAGCGCGCATGATCAAACAGTCCGGCTTAGTGTTCCGCGAGATGCCGGAAGAGGACGCGGATTCCGTGCTCGGCACGTACAGCGGCGCAGGCACCCTGTTCGGATCCACCGGCGGCGTGATGGAAGCCGCACTGCGAACCGGCTACTACTTTGTCACTGGGGAGAATATGCCGAAGGACGCTATCGAGATCACGCCCGTGCGCGGATTGGACGGCGTGCGAGAGGCCGAGATCGACATCAAAGGCACGACGGTGCGCGTGGCGGTGGCGCATGGCATGGCCAATGTCGACAAAGTACTCAATCGGGTACGGGCCGCGCGCGATAACGGACAGGAGCCCCCCTACCACTTCATCGAAGTCATGGCCTGTCCCGGCGGCTGCATTGGCGGAGGCGGTCAGCCCTATGGGGTCAGCGACGAGGTTCGACGTCTGCGAATGGAAGGACTGTATCAAGACGATCGCGAACGCGCGTTACGTTGCTCTCATGAGAATCCTTCAATTCAGCAGATCTACCGGGATTTTCTCGGCAAGCCACTGAGCGAGAAATCCGAGCAATTGCTACACACGCGGTATCAACCGCGCAAACAGTACCTGCGATAAAACAGGACGGCAGCAGGCATGAACGGACTCGATACCGCCATTGTCCTCGCTTACTTGATCGGCATCTTGGGCTTCAGCTACGCCCTGCATCGCAAAAAAAGTACAGCCGATATGTTCGTGGCCGGACGCGCGATGGGTTGGTTCCCCATCGGGTTGTCCGTCATGATCACGCTCTTCAGCGCCGTGAATTTCCTCGCCTTCCCCACCGAGGTAATGGAACACGGCTTGTACGTGTTGGCGGCGCTACCGGTCTTTGTGCTGGTGGCGATTCCCATTACCCGCATCTTCATCCCCTTCTTTCATCGCATGCAATTGACGAGTCTGTACGCGTATTTGGAGCAACGCTTTGATCGCCGGACGCGTTTATTGGCGAGCGGCCTCTTTATGTTCTGGCGACTCTGTTGGATGGCGACCGCGCTCTACGCCACCGCCCAAGTCCTGAGTATCATGACCGGCATCCCCTCGCCCGCCTTGATCATTGTGGCGGGCAGTGTAGCCGCACTCTACACCGCTACGGGCGGGATTCGGACCGTGATGTGGACGGATGTACTGCAGTTTCTGTTGCTGGTTACCGGCATCGGGGGCGCGCTGTGGGTCGCCGTGGGTACTCATGGGCAAGGCTGGAGTGCGCTCTGGTCGGAGGCGCGGACGGCGGGCCACTTGCGCCCGTTTCTACCCGTAGATCCAGCATTCTATTCGCTCAATCCCACCATTCGCATCACGCTCTGGAGCGGATTGATCGGCACGTTTGTGGCGTTTTTGGCGCGCTACACAGCGGACCAAATGGTCGTGCAACGCTACTTTACCGCGCGTAGCCTGAGCGCCGCCGTGCGCGGCTTTTGGTGGAATATCGTCGCCGCCTTGATCGCGTTGATCCTGTTAACCTTCCTCGGGCTCGCCATTGCCGGCACTCACAGCGATACGACGATTCCCGCGATGGCCCGCTTCGGCGCCTTCGCGCAGTCGCTGCCATTCGGCCTGACCGGCATCCTCACCGCCGGCCTGCTGGCCGCCACCATGTCCAGCGTCGATTCCGGCTTGAACTCATGTCTGGCTATCTGGATGACCGACTTTGCAGGTCGCACGAAGCAGGACGATGGACAGCAGGCGCACGCCTATCGACTGCGCGTTTTCGGTTTAGCGATCGCGACCATGGTGCTGGCCTTCGTCGTCGGCCGCACCGGCGATTTGTTCGAGGTGATCAATCGCGTCATAAACGGGGTCGGCTCACCACTGCTCGCGCTGATCCTGCTCGGCATGTTCAGTCGTAGTGCCAATGCGCACGGGACCTTGATCGGCGGCTCGATCGGGATTGCCGCGTCACTGGCCATTAGCTTCGGCTGGGACGGCCTCGCCCTACACTATTACGCCGTCGTCAACCTGCTCGTCACCCTAGCCGCCTGCCTGATCGCCTCCGCGTTGACCGCACACCGTGATCCCATCACGCCCAGCCAGCTAGACTGGGTGTGGCGACCTGCCACAAATGGCTCGGCAGAGACGCCTCGCCCTACCGATCCCAACACGCGAAGGTAGGGCAAATCCTGCGGATGAGCCGGCTGATAAAGAACGGACCGAAACAGCGTATGCACCAGGCACCAGGGCCCGCTCATGATCTTGACTCGGCAGCGACACCTCCTTCTACCACGCGTAGGCCATCGGGGCTTCGCCACCGGGGCCGGGGAAGATCTCATCCAGTTTCTTCAGCGTTTCCTCATCCAGTTCGATACTGGCCGCACGAACCGCACTCTCCAGCTGATCCATCGTACGGGGGCCGATGATGGGTGCGGTTACGATCGGATTGTGCAACAGCCAAGCCAACGCGACCTCTCCGGGAGGATGTCCGATTTCTTTACACAAGGCCTCATAGCGCTCGAGCTGACCGCGCTTTTCGGCAACCTGTTTCTCAAAATGATCACCGTGGCGACGCCCCGCTTTGACCTTTTCCAAGGCTCCACCCAGTAACCCTCCGGCCAGCGGGCTCCAGGGGATCAGTCCCACGCCATAGTGTCGACAAGCGGGGATCACTTCCAGTTCCACCATACGGTTATCGAGATGATAAATGCTCTGCTCGCTGACCAGTCCCATCAATCCGCGCTTATCCGCTTCCTGGCACGCGGTGGCAATATCCCAACCCGCAAAATTACTTGAACCGATATAAACCACTTTGCCTTGCTTCGTTAAGTTATCGAAAGCACTCCAGATTTCATCCCACGGACAGTCGTGATCGACGTGGTGCATCTGGTACAGGTCGATCCAATCGGTCTGCATACGCTGCATGCTGCCTTCGCAGTGCTTTCGAATTTTATACGCACTTAAACTACAACCATCGCTGTTGACTTCCGGCAAATTGGCTTTTCGTTTCACCGGATTGTATACCTTGGTGGCCAGAACGACCGCATCGCGGCGCCCTCCGCCTTGAGCCAACCAGCGACCAATAATTTCTTCCGTCAGCCCCTGCTCAACATTCCAGCCATACACGTCTGCCGTATCAAAAAAGTTAATGCCCAATTCGAGGGCACGATCCATGATCGCAAAACTATCCTCCTCAGAGGTATGCCAGCCGAAATTCATCGTCCCCAAGCAGATATTGCTGACCAGCACACCATGCTTTCCAAGTCGTTTATGAGAAACGGACATCGATTACTCCTTTGATTTGATGAACGGAAAAAACAGGATCACGCGCATGATTAATGATTGCATGGATGACTCCAAAATACGATATCGGAAACAAGTAATCAGGGAAGAAATAGATTCCGCCAGTTTCATCTTTCCCTCAACAGTCGGTCTAACATGCCGCCTGGGGTGACATGGGGTGTAAAAAGCGTATCTGCATGTTCGATGACAAAGCGATTCCGTTGTCTCGCTGCTGCAAGGTTGCCGGATGTGTCGCGCATTTCGAGAATGAGCATGCGGTTCTGTTCCAGCGCGTCGCGCACACCAGATGCAAAGGCGCTGTTTCTGATGCCCCAAGCCGGACAGGCGATCACTCGTCGCCCGTTCTGCAAAAGCCAATCCAGCATTTCCTTCTCTTTCGGCGAATGCCAGCCGCCGAAATACACATCGGCATCGGGCAAGGGCGACACAGGTGTCGCCCTTACCGCACGGCTGCACAGCACGCCCAACTTTTCTCCATTCCAAAGGGATGGATTGCCGATCCCGCGCAATCCTTCGCCAAACGCCTGCACGCAACGCCACGGATTCATGCGGATATATTCGGCGATTCGCTGCTCGGCCTCATTGGAACGCACAATCATTTCATAATAATTGCGATGCCATAAAGGGGCGAGGCAGGCTCCGCGCCGTACGGGCGAGGCCTGCCTCGCCCCCTGTGTCGCCTCTTGTGCAACCACCCGATTCCATTCCCGCGACACAGCGGCCTTAAATCCGCCGATCACATCTCCTAAACGCAACGGCCCCTTTTGCATGCGAATCAACGCATGAAAATGATCGGGCATGATCACCCATTCACCCCAGGTCATCTGCGGACATTTCTCCGCCGTGATTCGCATCCGCTCCTCGATCAGCGCGCGCATCGCCCCCGAAAAGGGCTTCCCGCCCCAGGCAGCAATAGACTCTCGATGCGCGCAGATCGTGACAAAATACACTCCGCCCCCGGCATAATCATGCCCTTTTAGACGAATGCTTCTGCGATGATGTCGGGCCGGATCATAACTCATCAGACCACTCGCATTCGGGAATCGGACAATTTCAAAGCCGAGGCGGCTCGTATACTGTGGCTTAAAACATTCATGCTCCTGCGGTCATGATTAATCCTTACGGATCTCATCGACAAGCTCAGTCGCCAACCCAGCAACGCTTTTCACAAAATCATGCGCATAATCAATCTTGTGGCGCTAATAGCTTATAAGCTATTAACTATTTCAATGCGAAGAAAGCTATAGCTTATAAGCTATTATCGTTATCTATGCCTTTCGGCCTAATTTCCAATCGTTGGAAACTTTTTCGCGCGTTTTTCCAATCATTGGAAGATTTTGAGGCGATTTTTCCAGTCGTTGGAAAAATATTTGAGCTGTTTTCCAGTCGTTGGAAAATCGGGCAAGGCGGGGATGGTGGGCGGTACAGGACTCGAACCTGTAACATCCACGGTGTAAACGTGGCGCTCTGCCAATTGAGCTAACCGCCCCCATGCAGACAATCCAGAAGGTTGGATTTCTGAGAGCTCATAGCGTATCTATTTGCGGACATTAGTCAAGGGAACCGTTACGCCGATGCCACCGATCAGGAAAACTGTACAATCTGTGTATGAAAAGCTGGCCGCTCATTATGGGCACCCAGCCGCGACGCATCCGTCCGGCCAGCCGATGAATGTATTGGTGGAAACGATTCTGTCCCAGCATACTAGCGACAGGAATTCGCATCGCGCCTTCGTGCAATTACGAAAGCAATTCCCCTCTTGGCAACAGGTGATCGATGCGCCGACAAAGGCGGTGGAAGACGCGATTCGGTCGGGCGGATTGGCGAAGCAGAAGTCGGTGCGTATCCAACAGGTGCTGCGTGAGATTCGTGATCGTGAAGGCCGCATTTCCTTGGCGCGCCTGCGTGGACTCGACACGGCGGAGATCTACGAGTACCTCACTTCGCTGCCGGGCATTGGCGATAAAACGGCTTGTTGTGTGCTTTTGTTCGCATGGGGGCGCGCGGTGATGCCGGTCGACACACATGTTCATCGTATCATCAAGCGGCTCGGCTGGATTTCAGCGAATGCGCCACCAGAAGCGGCCCGGGCGGTTGTGGAGGCGCGCTTGCCCGCGGAATCGCTGTATCATATGCATGTGTTGCTGATCGCGCATGGACGCGAGACGTGCAAAGCGCAGAGCCCCCTGTGCGGCACCTGCCCGATTCAGAAACACTGCCCGAGCGCGCGCTTGGGCGGGAAGAGCTGAGTGGGTTTGTTTCGGAGAGTCGGCTCACCGAGACGGTTCGCCCCACCTTCGTGTGATGGAACCGGTAGGGCGAGGCGATTACGATTAAGATTAGGATTAAGATTGTGATTATGAGTCAGGAGGATGCCAGAGGGAGGCTGGGGAAGACGTCGGCGACGGGAGTGAGCGGTTGGCCGCGCAGGGTGGCGGCGCCAGCGATACCCGCGATCATAGCGGCGTTGTCGGTGCAATAGGTCATCGGTGCAATCAGCAGTTTCACGCCGAGCGTGCCTGCCAGCTCATCCAAGCGACTGCGCAGGCGCTGGTTCTTGGCCACGCCACCGACACAGGCGATGTGCTGCACTCTCTCCTCACGGGTCACGCGCTCCAGTCGATCCAGCAAGGCATCGAACGCGGCTTCCTGGTAGCTGGCGGC
>SLCI01000153.1 GCA_007125875.1 Kiritimatiellia bacterium
AGCCCGACAACAGGCGTGGGATTCATCGGACTGGTCAACGTAATCGGGCCGTCATTGGTGAAGGCCACGACCATCCCAAAGCCCGGGTTAATTATGGGGCTAACGGATTGACCGAGCGTAAATACGGCATCATCCCGCACGCTACTACTATCCGCAAAATCATGTACACGCTGACCATCTACAAATAGTGAATACGGCGTGAGATCGACAGGCGTGGAGTCGCGACGCACGAAGAGTTCGATGAAGTTCACACCGGCGTCATTATCAAACCGGATTTCGCTGATCAGGACGCGCCCCAGTGCATCGAACTCACTCGCGCCACTATCCGGCACGCCGACACGCAGAATACCTGACTGATCAACGCGATTGATGGATGCGCTGGATTTGTTAATCGCAGGGCTACCCGGCAGCAGCGGATAGAATGGTGTGGGATCACCCGACAGATTGAGCGGAGCCAGCAGAGCCAATGTATTGGTTAAGTCCGTGCTGTGATCAAGCAGGAAGACCGCCTCGCTTTGACCTTGTTGCGATAGTGCCGTACGCGAACTATCATCGCAGACGTTTCCGCCTTGCGACCGGAACTCTGCCGCATCGGCCACATCAACATTGCGCGAGGACTGATCCGAAAAAATGGAGTTCCAAGGGCGAATCCGCGTTCCGAAACCAATCCCCAACACTGCGCTGGCACGGCCCGAAGCATCAACATTCTCCGCAAATGTCGAATGGATCACTGGCGCATTGATGATGGAGCTGGAGTTGAGATTTTGAATAGCCACCGCGCCGCCACCATCACCAGCTTCATTCAACTGCTGGTTATCCGCGAAGGTCGTATTGACGATCCGAATTTCATGATCTGTGTACGCCGAGATACCAGCTCCGCTCATACCGGTGTCCGCGCTCAGACGGTTTCGCCCGATGAAACATCCATCCATCGTTAGTTGTCCGCCATCAACATCAATCGCGCCGCCGTACTGGGTCGCAATAGAATCCACGACGGCCACATTTCTCAGCGTCAAGTTCCCGTTCGACTGAACTAACACCGCGCCACCAAACCCAGCGGTGCCGTGTGAAAGCGTCACGCCTTCGATCGTCACACGGGCAGCAATCCGAAACAGCTGACGGTTGGGGATTCCGTCACCGTTATTGTCACCACTGAGCGTAAGCAGGTTTGCTCCGGGTCCCTTAATCGTTACATTGCGATCAATAAGGGTTGCTGCACTGCCGGGTAAACGAATCGTGGCAGGATAACTCGGCAAGGCGAATGTGATGGTGTCGTTGTTGCCAAGCTGGTCTAACACATAATTCAGCGAGCCTGGAGCACCGTCATTGGCTGCCCGGGTCACCAAGTGATTGCGCGGTTCATCTTGTATTTGGATGTACAAACTCCGTGTGGTCGTCAAAAGCGCAAAGTCACGAGCGGACAAGGTGAAAGTCGTACCACCGGGGTCATCACTTGGGAATAAGAAATCAGGATTCAAATGGTACTCAATATTCGGCAGCGAGCCCATAATCGTCGCGATTGACCCAGATAGCTGATATACGCCAGGCGAAACTTCAACAAAGTCGACGAGGTTGGATAATGTGCCTTTATTCGGATCGTCGATCGTAATCGTGAACAAGACATTATTGGTGTCATCGTTGGTCACCACCAAGTCAGCAAAGGGGCGTATCGGTTCGACGGGCGGGATCAGTAGCGGCTGCACCGCAGGGATATTCGCGATCTGAGGCGCCGTGTTGACACTGGTAATACGCACACGACGATTGTTATTTTGCACCGACAAACCCGTTCGGTCCGTTACTTGCAAAGTGAACACTGAATCAGCCTGTGCCCCGACCGGCAAGGCCCCGGGATTCGGCGTGTAGGTAATCAGCTGCAGAGCAGCGGATAAACTTTGCGGCGTTTGCTGAGGCAACACCGTCTCTGAAAATGAGCCTAGATTTGTGTTCGACTGGAAGATCACGGCCTCGACGAGTTGCTGCCCACCTTCATCCGGATCCTGAACAAAAACGGTTGGGAACGCCAAGATGGGCGGGCTCGCGTCGGTCATCGTCACGGTCTCAATGGGAATACCCGTAATCGTCGGCGGCGTTTGGGCCTGAATGACTTGCAGGCTGTTGGTTTGCGAAGTCGTTCCCCCATACCCATCCGTTATAGAAAATCGTATCGGCACCTCCCTCGTGCTATTCGTTAGTATCCCTGGATTGACCGTAACATTTATGCCTCGCACGGCAGCCAGCAAGCCGCTTTCGTTGTCGGAGAACTGGGTGGAGGGCCCCATCGTCACCAAATCCTCATCGGCTGGATTCACCAACTCGACATCCAACTGGAATAATTCATCACCTGGATCTGGATCTAAGACATAGCTCAGGAAAAAGGGTTGTCGAGTCTGGTTCTCGGCAATCTCCTCAGGCGACAAGAAGAAAACAAATTCCGGTGGCGTATTGATAACCTCGATTTCAACCTGAATAGATCGGTTTGTGACAAGGCCGTCCTCCAGACCAGTCACCGATATCGTGGCTCCCACTGAATTGATGGTGCCGGGCAAACCGCGAAAGCGAATGGGTGTCAATCCAAGTGACTGGATCGCGCTGGTTACTTGCGCTGGCGGGCCAGAGGTGGAGAAAGTCGTCCCCCCGTTCAGGAACGTTGCAATTTGGTCATTAGCTAATGAAACAACCAAGCTGAGTGTTTCCGGGTCGGGCATTTCATGGTCCACGTCGATAATCGTGACCCCGGCGAAAATATTCGTGATCGGCACGTCATCGCCAAAAAACTGATCTGTCGCACCGAGAATTTCCGATGGATCCGGCACCGGAGTCACCGTCAGCACGAAATCGCGATGGACAATATTATCATCGTCATCTTCGGCGGTGATGCGGATGGTCGCGACACCGTTCATATCATCAGCAGGACGTATGGTTAGGGTGCGATTGGTGCCGGTGCCGGTCACCTCTAACACCCCGGTTGGACTACTGAACAAATTAGGATTCGTTGTCGCCTGCATGCTCGCGGTTACCGACACATCCCCAATAGCCGTATCCACATCAGAAACGGTGATGATCAGCGTATTGGTCGTATCCTCATCCATGGTCACTGGCGCGATCGGATCAATGACTGGGGGATACGTTTTGAAAAATACGGAGAATGGCACGGTATCCGATGTAATCATATCTTCACCGGTCAACTCGACTTCCACCAAACCCGACCGATTGGTCAACGGCTCCATCAATACATTGACAGTGTTACTCGCAGTTCTAGTGAGCGTGATGTTACTTAAAGGCACAATGTCCGCACCCGAAATGATTTCGACATCGAACCACACCGACGTATTGGCCGGTTCGAATGTCACATCTCCCGAAAACGGCGTGCCCGGCAATGCCGTGGAGGCGGGAGATATAAAGTCTAGCGCCAACTCCACCGGCGCCGGAAGCGGCAGGAAAACGACATTGAATACCGTAGCCGTCTGAAGATTTACACCAGCGTATCCCTGGAGTTCAGCCTGCACAGAGCCAGAGATGCCGGCGATCGGATCCATGGTCACGGTAACCGTATTTGAGGGAGATGCGAATGAGATCGACGTGCTTACATTCGTGGCTGGCACAATATGAGCGCCACGCAGAATTTCGACGGCGATACTCGTGAATGCACCATCAGGATAGAGAAAATCACCTTCCCAGCTTGCATCCGCAACCGTGTTGGTCGCCGGGATCGAAAACTGTGGCACGAAGGCAGCCTGACTAAATTGACTACTCAACGTTAGGACAGAAATCGCTATAAGCAGAATCTTGCTTTTTACGCTTCGCTCTAATGAGCGCGATTGACTGGTGATTGGCTTCATAAGATTCTTGCTCTCGTTCGATGACAGGTTGATCATGGGGCACTCGGCAGGGTTATGACTTCGTCTCTCGGACGTAGCCGAGGCTCTTCGGGCGCGACCGCGCGCGGAATCGCCAGTCGCGCAGCCTGTTCTTCATTAATCTCAACATCAGCAGCCTGCAGCAGCTGAGCCATAAACTCATCGGTCACGGCCTCTTGTTTTTCGCGAATGATGCGCCGACGCAGTGATATCGCCGCCTCCTCAAAAGGCGTAATTTGAGGCGGTCGGTGATCGATTTTCATGATCACGTACAGACCGTCCTCCAAATGCATCACATCGCTGACTGCGCCCACCTCGAGTGCATGCCCCACTTGTACCAACTCGACGGGCCAGGAACTGTTTTCCGCATCCGCCCTAATCCAGCCCAGATCTCCTCCTCGATAGCGGGAAACTTGATGCTCGGAATGCTCAGCGGCAATCGTACCGAAACCTGGAATACGGCCGTTTTGCGTTGCTTCTGCAGGATCCTCGAAGTAAAGCGTGAGAGCTTCATTCAGGGCATCGACAAGCTCTTGCACCGTCTCATCCGGGTCCATTGAGGACAGACGACGATAAAGAATGGCCAATCGATTCATCGCGTGACGAGTAAACTCACTGATTCGATCTTCATATACCGCTCGCAATGTTTCATCGGACACAGTGACTTGATCACGCCGCGCATGTAGGGACTGATCCAACCATTTGACCATCAACTGATTTTCCAAGTCACGCTGTACCGCAGGATCATCTTTTACGCCCGACGCATGCGCAGCCTGAATCATCACTTCGCGCTCGATCAACTCTTGCAGCACAGTGGCCGTATCACCAATTGGTCGCCCCGTCGCTTGACGTCGCTCTATTTCAAAGGCGAAATCTGATTCGAGAATTTGGGTATCCCCCACCCGAGCTAAGGGCTCTTCATCAGGAGCATCTGGTTCAGGTGCCGCACGACCACAAGCCGTCACGAGGAGGACACTGATGGCAATACCGGCGCACCGGGACAGACAACACAACCGCTTTGCATACATCATGGCTGCCATTCTGCCTCGATCACGCTAAATACGGTGACATCTTGGTCTTCCGTCTGCACTTGATAATAACCCCAATCCGTCGCAGCGCGCCCAGCCGGTGCAGCGATCGGAACCACCGCAACTTCATGGCCTTCCCAGTCCATCAGGTCTGTGGAAGCACGCACGCGATAGTCCACATCAGTCAAATGCATGGGTTGCCGTACCGCGATGGTCAGGCGTCCTTGATACATGAAGGGTTCAGGTAGTCCCTGACGCGATGGGGCATGGGGATCCAATCCAAACGCATAGCGCTGGAAGTGCGTTACCCCGTAGCCACCCGCATCATCCTCGGCAAAGGCATGCAATGCTTCGCTGGGCTCTCCGAACACACGCTCTTGCCAAGCGGCGAAACTATCCGCTCGCTCAATCAGGTAGACGCTCGCCGATGCGCGATCTGGGTTAATGATGTAATCGTCATCCTCAACCAAGGAGACCTCAACGGTCTTGGTCCCTGCACTGAGTTGGGCCGCCGATCTCGGCACGACATTGATCAGGGCGTTCTGGATTCCCGGCGCAAAGTAAACAAAGGTGGGGATCGTATCGTAATCGGTACCCGCTTTAGCCGAACCACCGATCTGCAGAAGCACAATGGCGTCACTAGCGGTGACATGTTCGCGACGAACCCGAATAACGGCCGGTGTTCCACTATCCAGATTCGCCGTGTCCTCCAACACATCCAATCGAACCACCATCGTTAAGTTTTCAATCACGACTTGGGCTGTTTGCAGTGGACCGGCGGTATATCCGGATCCGGGCTGAACCGTAACCTGAGCCACCTTCGTTGGGCCCTGGTAGCCCGTCTGATAGGGCATAATTTCGATTTCTTTGCTTGCGACTCCCGCGGGGATCGTAAGCACAGATGGCAATTGAACGTAGTCGACACCATTTTGGGCTGATCCTGAAATGCCAAGATTCACGTGTATGGCCTCGCTGAGACTTCCGCGGCGATCCAGCCGGAAAATGCCCGGCGTTGGACCACTCTGAGATGCACGCGGCGTATCTGCCACCACAGTCACAATGGGCTCGAGTTGCAAGTCACCAACCAGCAGTTGATCTGACTCGATTAGATCGTACAGATCTGCGTCGGCGATCGCTAAACCGGGCAATTCGATGACGAGGTTGGTTGTCCCTCCGATACCACTGAGCACGCGCAGTTCGTGTCCATCGGCAACCGAGACCATATGTATGTAGTCGCTGACGCGCCCACCTGAGGATGCGGGGATTGACGTTAGATCAATTTGATCGGGTCCATCAGCCAGAAAGTCAGTGATGGCATATCGTGAGCCGGTAAAATGTCGAAATACAAAACGGTCCCATCCCATACCGCCCGATAACGTGCCTCCTTCTTTACCCGCGATAATCACGTCATCGCGATGTCCGCCAGCGACGGTGCTGCTCGCGCCTTGTCCCCCAACAAATAGATAGGGGCGATCATATCCGTACTGAGCCAAGTAGCTGCTCAGGTCAGCCAAGTCCAGTCCTGCACTGGGATTGGCAACGGCCGTATCCGCCGGCAAACCGGAAGCATCCAACACCACATATCCGATATGCGCATACGCATGGTTCTCCAAACGTTGTGCCTCAAGTGGCGAGATATCCTCGGCAATATGCAAAGCGGGCTCAAAACCTAACAGCCACACCGTGCCCTGGTCTGGATCACGTGCTGGATCCTCATCGCGCACCTCGACGCTAAAGGAGCCGAGGTCTGCATGACTGCCATCATGATCATAGATCAAGCGACCTCGTAGCACGTCCGCATGAGAGAAGGTTCCACCCACGGTAAGCCCTTCATCCGGTTCGCTGGGATCACTGTGCGCGTTCCGTAATGTAAGTGTGCCGGAGGGAGGAACGTCCGTGAGCGTGTACTGAATTTGTTCAGGCGTGCTGTCCACATCAGCCGTATCAAGCACGATGGCCGTTGATCCAGCAGGATAGACAACAATCTCTTCGGTCAGAAGTGCCGGTGCACGATAATCGCGGTTGGGATCCAAGCCACGCAAATACGCTTCCAAGGCCGTAATGCCATCGCCACTCAAGTCCAGGTTGGCATCATTCGGGTCTTGTTTGTCTAAACCGTACAAGTCTTCCCACCAGTCGGGGATGCCATCGCCATCGCTGTCGAGGGCTTCACGATCTGCACCCAAGTCCAAGCGATAGGTTGCTGTGCGCAACAACTGCTCCGTGGTGAAGGTTGAACCGGCAGGCCCCAGCAGCACCACGTCTTCGCCATCCAATGTAACCGAGGCATGAATGTGAGATCGAGGTGTCGGCGGCATCGGAACGCCACCCAAGCCATCTCCGACTCCAAGCGCAAAGGCGGAATGCGGTACATCAAGTCGATAAGAGAACTGATTCTCATGATAGGCATATAGCGTCGTCTTTAGCTGGACCAAGTGCCCATCAGAGCGCTGAATCGTCCATTCCAGTTCTCCCTCTGTGATCAAGAAGTCTTGAGCAGAAGCGGTTCCGAGCACTTTGCCATAGAACACAGTGTAGGGTTCACTGAAAGCCGAGGCCGCCGTGATGCCAATGGCTGTACTCAAGAACAGCCCCAATAACCCCATTTTAAGGTTCGCAGGCTTCCGCCCTGCTGCATGAAAATACTTCTTCATAGCTTCCTCTATCCTTCCCGGCATTAGCTGCCCGGATGCCCGTACGTTTGAAAGACTAGACGGATGTCGTTTATCTGATTGATGAACCGATCGAGCCCGACATCCGGATCACTGTTGAAAGTTAATCCTGGGATAATCAGCAACCACTCCGTATTCCATACCGAACGGCCGACCAAGCGACTATCAAAGACCATTTCCGAGGTATTCAAACTGGACCCTGAATCATGATAGGCGCGGAAGCTGGCGAATCGGCGCGGATTGCCAAGCCGCCCATTCAGTGTATCGATCAATGGCGTGAATCGGCTTTGCTCCAAACTGGAACTTTGCGCAGGCCAGGGAATAGGGATCTCTTGGTCCACGATATTCCAGAATCGCACACGATCCGGCGTCGGGCTATTCGCAATCGACATCACGTCGGCCCCCACAGGGATCAGATAGACACGCGGAGCTTGCGGCAAGTCATTGAGTACATCGTCCGTTAGATAATTCCCGAACCACACACCAACGGAACGAATCTTGGTCGCGAACAAGGAAGGATCATAGGCATGATCGCCACCACTAAGCGGTCGACCGAAGACGTTTTGACCAGCCATAACCTTGGTGCTGAATCGCAGTACAATACCTGGCTCCACCGCGGCATTTCCGCTGGCATCCAAGTCGGATGCGAATGGCTTGGCGAAGTAGCGGTACTCTGGCACCTCCCATAGATTTTCCACGCGCGCATTTTCCAACGTTTGACGCCACAGAAGATCAGCGTCTTGGCCGCCACCGGGAAACTGGCTATCGCCGATGGGCTGACTGTTGCCAGGCGGCAAGATTCGGAACAACTCGGTCCGCAGCGAAATCTTGCCCGTTTCGGTTTGAGGATTGTTGAATCCAAGCTGTCCCTGCAAGACATCATAATTCGCCCGCAAACGAGCGAGGGCATCCGCCAAACCGCCCGCGCCGAGTTGCGGCGTATCGCCGGTGACCAGTCCGGGCGTGCGCGCACGCACGATATCCTGGTAAATATCCCGTGGTGATCCCGGATCATTCACATCTAGATTCGTTTCATAATCATAGGCCCGCGCGGCCATGTAAGCATAGCGTGCGGCCAACTCCAGCGAAGCGTGATAGGATTCCAAGGCATGATTTCGGGACACCCGGAAGGTCATATCCTGATAACGGTTTTGCTGTGTCTGAGCAGCCACTCGCTTATTGAATGCCGCGCGCTCATCTACTAGACGGGCGCCTTCTGCCACCAAAGAACGATACTCATCAGAAATGGCGCGCAATGCCTCAATCTCGCGGAAGATCTGAATCCGGGCTGTCAGCTCTGCGCCAACCTTGTCTTCCAAGCTCTTCAATAATTCGCGATGCGATTGATCTCTCGCTTGGTTGGCCAAGGCGAGATCTTTCTCTGCCTCAGCAATGTTCAGCGAGATTTCAGCTGCAGCCTCGGCCACCCGAAGCGCAATCTCGACCCCGGAAATACCCGCCTTAACCGAGAGTTTGCTAATACCTGTTGCGCCGCGCAAAGCGGACAAGGCATCACCCGGCGATACCGCCAAGCCACCCGTCGGCAAGACGGTGGGAATGCTCTTCGCGGTTGCTTCAAAAACCTCGTCTACTTGAGTTTTGGCGGCTTGCGTGATGTCAAACGTGGCGCGCAACCCCTTCATCACGGATTGAATGCCGTACTTAAACCGATTGAAAATCCCGTTGGCTAACTGAATTTGTCGGTCCGACCACAGCTTCGCGTTGGCCACTCGAATGCTGCGCTCAAATTCCGCGGCAATACCATCCCAGCGATCAATCGCCAATGCGACTTGCGCCTCTTGACGAATCATCCGATTGATGACGATCTGAAGTTGTCCAACCACGGGCCTGGAGCCCCAAACACTGGGTGCCTGGAACGTATAGCCCGACGCCATAACCGGCATCAATTGGGTAAAGTTCTCGAGTGGCACCTTGGGATTCGCGAGATCGAGATAACTGACATCAAAATAGGTGTCAGCAGCAAGAAACGGCCCAAACTCGTTATCGTCTAGCACAAAAGACGGTGCGAACATTTCCCGCATCGACTCTCCGAGGTTGGAGACATCGCGTTGATTACGCCCGTCGCCTTCGAATGCCTCGAGCAGACTACCACCCGTCAACTCACCACCTGAGAAGGTCGCAAAGTCAGCAGTCGGGCCCGGCATGGTGCTGGCGCTGAGCTCGCGAACGGGCACGTACATGTATAACGCCAAGTCCGGTCCATCGTAGCCCGCCGGATACAGACGCCCTGGTCCCACGGTGCCATCATACGGGCGACCAAAAATCTTAATTAAACGATTTTTGAAGGCGAGATCCTGTTGCGCGACTTCGTTGCGGAAGGCCGCTTCGCTATTCGCAACCTTGCGCAATCGGTTCTGTGCTTTGTTCGCGTGATCCCATGTGGCGAT
>SLCI01000198.1 GCA_007125875.1 Kiritimatiellia bacterium
ATACATCGGTGTTCGGTTCGCTCCCGAACACATTGGCGCAACCACACCATATTTTTGACCGCGTGTTTAATTGCACGTGGGTTTCCAACCCAATACTGACTTTGAAGCCGTCACTCATGATGCCGCTCCTGCCCACAAGGGCGGTCGTCGCAGATGCCAGTCCGTTGACTGCTCATAGGCATGACCAACGCGCAAAATCGATTCTTCACCAAAAGCAGGGCCCAATATCTGCAGCCCAATCGGCAACTCCGCACTGGAGAATCCGCACGGCACGGATAGACCGCAGATACCGGCGAGATTGGCGGTGACCGTAAAAATGTCGCCCAAATACATCTGAATGGGATCGGCCGTGCGTTCCCCGATCCGGTAGGCCGTCGTTGGCGCTACCGGCGTCAGTAAGGCATCGCACTGCTTGAAGGCTTCTTCAAAGTCACGCCGAATCAGCGTACGCACCTGCTGAGCGCGCAGGTAATAGGCGTCGTGATATCCGCTACTCAATACATAGGTGCCCAGAATAATGCGGCGTTTCACTTCCGGGCCGAAGAAAGCGGCACGCGTCTTACCGTACTGATCGAGCGGATCGCTACCGGCTTCGCGCGCCCCGTAGCGCACGCCATCGAAGCGAGCAAGATTCGCTGAGGCTTCGGCTGTGGCAATGATATAATACGTTGCGATCGCGTACTCGGTGTGAGGCAAATCGATTTCTACCAGTTCCGCCCCCAATTCACGACATTCCTCCGTAGCTTTGCGAACAGCGGTCTCAACATCCTGATCCATACCCTCGATAAAATACTGCTTGGGCAAACCTAAGCGCATCCCGCATAAGTCCCCTTTCAGCGTTGCGCCGTAATCGGGTACCGTTTGATTCAATGAAGTCGAATCTTTCGGATCATGACCAGCCATTGCAGCAAGAAGCGTAGCCGCATCTGAAACCGTTTGCGTAATGGGGCCAATTTGATCGAGTGACGAGGCAAAGGCCGTCAGGCCAAAGCGTGATACGCGGCCGTATGACGGTTTCAATCCAACGCGGCCACAAAAGGAAGCGGGTTGCCGGATGGAACCACCCGTATCCGTACCCAAAGCTGCCCAGGCCGAGCCAGCAGCGACGGCTGCGGCAGAACCTCCACTGGATCCACCCGGTACAAAGCCCGGATTCCATGGATTGCGGACAGCGCCGTAGGAGGAATTCTCGTTGGTCGACCCCATCGCAAATTCGTCCATGTTCAAACGGCCTAACAACACGGCGCCCTGCTCGCGCAAGCGGGCCACGGCGGTGGCGTCATAAGGGCTGGTGTAGCCCTCCAGGATTCGTGAGGCGCAGTGACAAGGCTGCCCCTTTACGTTCAGGACATCTTTAATCCCGATTGGTGCCCCACACAGGGGATCAGCCTCGCCGTTGGCGCGACGTTGATCAGCAGCTTTCGCTTGCTCGAGCGCCCAGGCGAGATCTGCAGAAATATAGGCGTTGATGGTTTTGTCAGAACGCTCAATCTTTTCCAGCAAATCAGTGACCCACTCGACCGAGGTAAACTCACCCTTTTGCAAGCCAGCCAGTGTGAAGGTGTCATCATGAGAGGAATCGGCCATCATTACTCCAGAATTCGAGGCACGACGAAAAGTCCCTGACGCGACTGAGGCGCATTATCCATCACTTGTTCATGTGCGAGGCTATCGACTACGACATCTTCTCTGAAAACATTATGCACGGGAACTGCATGAGCCGTCGGCTCTACGCCGCTGACATCCAAATCACTTAATTGATGGACATGCGCTAGAATATGATCCAACTGCTCTTGAAACACCTCCGCCTCGTCGTCGGAAAGATGCATACGTGCCAGATGAGCCACATATTTTACGTCTATTTTGGGTTGGTCGGAATCACTCATAATCTTGCGTCATATTTTTAGCGAGCCGCAGTCTAGGGAGCTAGCGCCCTGAGATCAAGTCAAGCGCTCTTCCTTGGGCGTTATCTTGCCGCCCAAGAAGTATGTTTTGCCCGCTAGCAGGGCAACAAAGGAGATCACGCTCAACACAATATCGGTCGAAGAAATATCAGGCTTCATCATTTTTCGCGCTACCACAAAAGCGAGCAGCTCTAAGATGGCATTGAGATCATGCGTCAGCAAGGTGCGCGCAAGTTCCACACCGATCACCATTAACAGCACACGATAAACCAGCTCATAAAAGGTATCCGCACTCTGCCAGTCCAACTCGCCCATCACAAATATGGTGGCCAAACCAAAGAGAATGACCGCCAAGATAATGGCTCCCGCCAACAATTGCTCCAGCGTAGTGGAAGTGGTTTTGCTCCATTCAATTATTCGATCTTGCATACTCATGGGGCCAGACTAGCAAATCCATTCCAGCACTGACCACTGCAAAGTGGGCGATACGTAGGCGACACGGCTTGTCCTCCGAAGCCTTGGCGGAGGCGGAAGGTCGCCCGGTTCAGGGAACGGAGTTGTAGGCGCGAACATGCACAGCATTGCGCCGGACACTGAGGTCCGGCCTACAGCGCGCTCACTTCATC
>SLCI01000145.1 GCA_007125875.1 Kiritimatiellia bacterium
GATTCCGCGCACGCTATCGCGGCACCCCGCTCAAGCGCACCAAGCGCCGCGGTCTATTACGCAACGCGGCCATCGCGCTAGGAAATTCAGGACAACCTGAGGCATTGCCCGCTTTACGCCACGCCGCGAACGATCCAGAACCGCTGATCGCTGAGCACGCGGTATGGGCAATCAAGCGGATAGAGGCCACGACGTCTTAATCGTCTCATTGTAAGGCCACCGCTTACGGCGGGGCTGGCTTACTGGGGAACGCGCCTAGTTGCGTCCTGGTCATCCCGAGCCTGTCGAGGGATCTCAATCGCAACCAACAGCCGATCACTCTCGGAGTAACACTGATATCGCCTGACCTGTATCTTGGCGGTTTTCGATATACGTCGTCGTATTGCGGGAAAGGAGACCTCTCGACTTCGCTCGAGGTGACACTGCGGCGCGTGCGGAGAGGCGCAATCAAGGGCGGCTGAGGAATGCGCCCAGTTGCGTCCTCTGTACGATGCATCAACCCCCACTCGTCGGAAACAGCTTTGCCAGTGTCTCTGAACGATACCCGAAGATCTTCAGTAGCTGCCCCCGTATGTACGGATGCACAACGCGGCCGACTGGGTCGAGCGGAAGCTTGTAGGATACGCGATCCAGCATGTTCACGCCGCCTTCGGTCTCGGTGAACCAATGCTCATGGTGCCACATGGCGTAGGGACCAAACCGTTGTTCATCCACAAAATAGTGGGGTTCGCGCACATGACTGATTTCCGTTACCCAGTTGGTTCGCCACCAAGGCAGCACCCCCACCGTATAGGTGATAATCTGGCCTTGGAACATGCGGGGTGGGGGCTCTGAAGTAATCTTAAAGCCCATATGAGGTGGCGTGATCTGTGCTAAATTCGCTGGCGATGAAAAGAAGTCCCACGCCTTTTCCAGCGTGACCGGCAAGGTCTGTTCCGCTCGTAAAGTATAGATGCCCGAATGAAAGTCGATTCGAATCATTGTATGCATTGCTCCGGCTAATTCGCCGGCTTGCCGCGCCGATTGCCGAGTCCTTCGAACAATTCATACGTGCACGCCAAGCCATCTAAGCCCCCATGGCTTATGGCATGCTTCTTCGTCGGGCGCAGTCCCAATTCCTTACTCATGGCCGGCTCGCCATAATAGATCGTTACCCGTGAACCTGCACAATGTTGTTTAAGCGTGTCGCCAAACCGCTTAAGCAGCGAACCTGCACCCGAGCGATCCTGTAGACGCAAGCCGTAGGGGGGATTGGTGACGATTTCCGTAGCGGTCGATAGTTTAAGTTTCAAGGCATCGGCTTGCTTTACTTGAACCCGATCGCCCTCGGGCAGCACCGCCAAATTGCGTTGCGCGGCGGCGACGGCTTCGAAGTCGATGTCTTGGCCTTCAATGTGTACATGTTTCGGCACCTGAATCCGTCCATTGAGTTCCTGTCGGACTTTCAGACACAATGCATCATCATAATCCGGCAGCGTTGCTGCGCCGGATTGTTTGCGCAGAAAACCTGCCGGAATCTGACAAGCACGCATCCACGCCTCACACAATAATGTGCCCGACCCACAAAACGGATCCAGAAAAGGTCGTTCAGCCGACCAGCCACTCACCGCGATGAGGGCAGCCGCCATAGTTTCCTGCATTGGCGCCTCGACACTGACCGCGCGGTAACCGCGCCGATGCATCGAGCCGCCCGAAATATCCAAGCTGATGGTCGCGCGATTCCGTTCGATGTGCAGATGGATCGCTCGATCCGGATTACGCGGATCAACCGATGGACGTCGACCCGTTTTATCGCGAAACTGATCTACGATCGCATCCTTTAAAGTCAGTGCCGCATAACGCGAATGCCGGATCGCGCTATGTGAAGTAATCGCCTGAATCGCGAATGTGTCCTGCTCCGCAATGAAGGAAGACCAATCGATTTCTGCCGCTCGGCGATAGAGGTACTTGGGCGAATGGCAATCAAACTTGCACAACGGCGCGAGCACCCGTGTCAGCAAGCGGCTGGCATATAGAATCGCATAGAGCGTTTTGACATCGGCTTCGAAATGAAGACCACGATAGCCCGGACGAATCTCCGTCGCTCCCAACTGACTCAATTCGTCGCCCGCCAGCTTCTCCAAGCCGGCTGCGACTACGCCAAAATATTGCTGATGCTGCTGATAGATCCATTGCTCATTCATAGTTGGTACCACTCTACCGGAATCTCTCTGTGGGAAAAGCCCGAAGCTTTCCAACGATTGGAAAACGGCCCGAAAATTCTTCCAATGATTGGAAACGAGGCGGCTAGGCGCAAACTTACGACACTGACTGACAAGCTATTACGCATTGCGGCGGTGCCCGTCATTATCCAAATGGCGGTCAAGCCCGTGCACTCCAAATTGCACTCGCCATAAACCACTTGTCGCACATCAACCCATATGGAGTGCGCCGCTTTGCGGCGCTTTGGACAGGCCCCCGTTGTCTTGCCAACCACCCGCAGCCTTCCGGAATATTACTTGTATAACCGTCTTTTGTTGGTTATATTA
>SLCI01000245.1 GCA_007125875.1 Kiritimatiellia bacterium
GCCGCAACGAAAAGTCCTGATAAGCAGCTTCCGGGGCCTCTGTAGTCAACGCCCGAAACGCGATCAGTATGCGCTTAAACGTCACTTGCCGCAGCACGACCAACGGATGACGCAGTGTCCCTAACAGTATGAGACGTAGAAACCGCCAGCGCTGAACTCGCTCACCCCCTTTATCTGCCTTTTGCTCTGGTACGGGCGGAGGTGCCAGTGCCAGTACCGGCTTCGCGTCTATAATCGGGCCACGCTGGCCTGGGTCCCGATCCGTCTGCGGCACACGCACAGGATCCGGGCGCGCGATGAGCGTCTTTACGCGCGACGCGGTCATACTGACACGCGTCAGGTGCGCTTGCTCACGCCACATCGCATCCAGTGTCGGCCATGCCTGGCGATCCTCCTCATGCGACTTCGTTTGGGTCAACGGCAGCAACGCCTCATAGATACGCTCAGCCTGCGAAGGCGCATCCCCGCCACGACCGGCATTCGCTGCACAATGGTGACGCAAGGCGGGCGAAACAAACTGCTGCACGGCGTCTTGCTTTTGCTGCAAGACCTCATGCAACGGCAACTCCAACAGGCTCACCACCCGGTGCACGGCTTGTAGAGGATCCTTTACCAGCGCATCGTAATGAACCATGCAGCGCCGCACACCACGCGATGCACGCTCTGCCGCCTGCATATGCATCACCCACCGCTGCACGTCCTCTTCTACACTCGAGGAACCTCTGCGTTGTAGAGATGACGCCACATCCAGGGGATGCCGCACCATGATTAGACATACGGGCTCATAGTGGCGCTGCGTCAACATCTTGAGCCACCATGGCAATAGGATTGAAAGTCGTGGATCTTTCATTCCGATCGGCAAAACTCCAGCGGGGTACTCCTTGCGCAGTATCTCGTCCAGCTCAGGTTCAAACGACTGTAACGCAGTGTCCTCCCACCATAAGTCAGGAAGCTCAAACAGATCATTCCACTGGACCCCGAATGCCTCCAGCAGTCGCTCATTCAGCTCGACCACATGCACATTTTCGAAATAGCCCTTGGGATTATCTTCTTGGGGTAACAACAAATCGCGTCCAGCACTCACACCCAACTGCGTCAGAACCCCGCTCATGGCGGAGGTACCGCTGCGGTGCATACCGATCGTGAACACGCATCGAATTGGTTCAGTGGGCTTCATCATGCAACGGACAGACGCAATTAGAGCGCGTCCGCAAAACCCCTTCTCGTGAGTTGGAACCAAGCGAATCCGAACCATGCTGCGGCACCCGTGCCAAGCGTGTAGAGCCCCAAGACGCGCAGGCCGGGAGCGTGACCGAAATATATCGCATCGCGCACCATTTCAATCGGAAGCACGAGCGGATTCAAACGTATAATCGTGTGATAGGTTTCCGGCAGAGCCGAGACAGGATAAAAAATCGCGGACATGAACAGCATCACCGTAGTGAGTATGCCGACGATCTGTGATACATCGCGCAAATATACGCCCAGCGATGCAACGACCCAACACAGCCCCATGATGAACAAACAAAGTGGGAACAGGATTACGGGAAACCACAAGGCGGTAACCGGAGGTGCACCGATGAGCACACCATGCGCCACGAGCCACACCACAAGGCTAACGATGAGATGGAACAAGGCCGCCCCGAGTACCACCACCGGCAGGATCTCTAGCGGGAAGACCACTTTCTTGACGTAATTCACGTTGTCCAACACCAATGACGGGGCACGTCCAAAGCACTCTGAGAATATATTGAACACCATCAAGCCGGCAAACAGGATCAATCCGAATTCCATAGTCGACCCATCATGCCCGCCCCAGCGCGCCGCGAACACCACACTGAAGACAAAGGTGTAGACAGCGAGCATAATCAACGGATTAAACAGCGACCATACCATCCCCAGAAATGAGCCCCGATACCGGCCCGCCACTTCACGGCGCACCATCATGCGGAGCAGGCCGCGATGCCGAAGTAGACTCGCGATCATTTCAATGGGAGATGTGGAGTAATGTTTCATTCATATCCGATGTAGCAATTTATTAACTGGAAGCATATTTCCCTGTAGACGATCTTCCGCTCCAAGCAGCACACACTAACGCGCACCCCAAGAAGACCCGGCCCAAAAGGCAGTCTATACTTCGCATCCTCATCGCCACCACCCAAAACTAAAATGCGGCGCTATTGCCACATTTGGCGATCGAGCGTGCGGTATTGGATGGCTTCGGTGATATGCTCGATCTCGATGACTTCATTACCGCCAGCCAAGTCGGCGATGGTGCGAGCGACTTTCAAAATGCGATCATAGGCGCGGGCACTGAAGTTCAACTCGCTGATCGCCATCTTCAACACTTGCGCGGCCTCGTCCTTCAGCTTCACAACCTCCTGGAGCTGGCGTGGTCGCATGTCGGCGTTGCAATGCACACCGCGCGCCCGCTTGAAGCGCTGCTGCTGAACCTTGCGCGCCGCCAGAATCCTCTCCCGAATGACTTCCGAACTCTCTCCGCGGGCGGTAGAGGATAATTCCTGATAACGCACGGACGGCACTTCCAGATGAATATCAATTCGATCGAGCAGCGGACCGGAAATCTTGTTGTGATAGCGCTGGATCTGGAGCGGCGTGCAGCGACACTCATTCTGTTTATCGCCAAAGTAGCCGCACGGACAGGGATTCATCGCAGCGACCAACATGAACTGCGACGGAAACGTGACGGTTTGGGCGGCCCGCGCGATGGTTACCTTGCCGTCCTCCAGCGGTTGCCGCATTACTTCCAACACATTGCGATGAAATTCGGGCAGCTCATCGAGGAAGAGCACGCCGCGATGCGCCAAACTGACCTCGCCCGGCGCAGGATGCGAGCCGCCGCCCAGCAAGCCCGCATCTGATATGGTGTGATGCGGTGAGCGATACGGGCGATGAACAAGCAAGGCTTGGTGCGCCTCCAGTGATCCGGAGATACTGTGAATCTTGGTCACCTCCAACGCCTCCTCCAGCGTCATCGGGGGCAGGATCGAGGCGACTCGTTTCGCGAGCATCGTTTTGCCGGAACCGGGCGGACCGATCGCCAGGATATTGTGACCACCGGCCACCGCCACCTCGATCGCGCGCTTGGCGTATTCCTGCCCTTTAACGTCAGAGAAATCCTCTTCGTAATGATTGCGCTGATCAAAGACATCGTTGAGATTCATCTGCAACGGCTCGATCACCAGATCGCCTTTAATGAAATCGGCTGCTTGACGAAGCGACTCGACCGGATAGATCGGTAACTGCTGAATGACGGCGGCTTCCTCGGCATTTTCCGCCGGCACAATAAATCCGCGCAGGTCGGATTTTGCCACGTGCAGCGCGATCGGCAGCACGCCTTTCACGCGGCGCACTTGCCCGCTCAGCGCCAGCTCACCAATCACG
This sequence comes from Kiritimatiellia bacterium, assembly GCA_007125875.1. GTDB lineage: Bacteria > Verrucomicrobiota > Kiritimatiellia > SLAD01 > SLAD01 > SLAD01. The sequence continues at coordinate 3,406 of SLCI01000245.1, forward strand.
GCATAATTAGCGAGTGTGGCAGCATCCAGGTCGCCTTGCGCCGCCAACATGCCCAGCGCAATCGGCAAATCGAAGCTGGGACCTTCCTTTTTGATGTCGGCGGGCGCGAGATTGATCGTGGTACGCCCCATTGGCGGGGCGAAGCCGGAATTGAGCAGCGCGGTCCAAACGCGATCCGAACTTTCTTTCACGGCCGCGTCGGGCAAGCCCACAATAATAGTTTTGGGATCGCCGTGACCGGCATTGACCTCAATCTCGACCTGATAGGCATCAACGCCATACACGGCCCCCGAGAAGACTTTGGCTAACATGCCGCTGCCCTCCCGGTCAGGAATCGCCGTTTTATGGTCCCCGTGCGCATGGGAAGATAGTGTTGGCGTGCGCCGGAACGGTCAACTCAAAGATGAGGGTATAATACCATCCTCTACTACTTATCGGCCTATTCGCCGAAAAGTTTGGCATGAAAAGAGATGGGTTCGCCGCACTAAGAGGACGACACGGAGGTCGTCCCTCCAGAATGCTTCTACCGTAACTGGTTCTGCTTAGCGTGAATCGGAGGGGCAAGCTTCCTCCTTCGCCAAGGCTACGGCGGACAGGCTGTGTTGCCCCGAGAATGTGCCGAAAATTTTTTAGCGACTGGTATAAGAAGATGCGGAGAAGCGCGAGCTGTGGTGTGCCCCCCCCTCACGGCGGCTCATCCATCACATCAACAGAAGAAGGCCTGGCTACGTGTTAACGCAGCCAGGCCATTCTTATTCGGAATTAGTCCCGTTTAGGGCATCCAGCTCTGGACGAGCGCGGCGTTGTCCGCCATCCATGAGCGCACGGCACGGTCTTCGCCGCCATCTGGCACGCCATCCATGACATCCATCAATGAACCAATTTGTTCGGCATCAAATTTCATGTTCCCGAACAATGCGGCAATATCTGGATACTCAGCGGAGAAGCCGAGGCGCGCAGCGGAATGGACCAGCTCGGTTGCGCCGAAGTCGCCGTTGGGATCCTCAAGATACTTGAGGTCATAGCGGGCAAACTTCCAGTGCGGAGACCAACCGGTGACGACAATCCAATCGCCATTATCGATGGCATTCTGCAGGGCCGCCGTCATCGCCGCTTCGCTGGAGGCCACCAACTCGAAGTCCAAACCATAGCTCTCGATGGCATTCTCCGAGGAGGCCATGATGCCTGCGCCGGCATCGATGCCGGTGATCCGTCCGTTGAACTGATCACGCGTGTCATTTAGCTGAGCGATACTGTCGATGGTGACATACTCAGGCACAACCAGGCCGATACGGGCCTCATCATACCAGGTGCTGATCAGCTCGACTTGCTCACCATACCTTTCGAAGTAGGCGGCGTGCGTATGGGGTAACCATGTTTCAATCATGATATCCTGATTGCCTTGCGCCACTGAGGAATAGATCGGTGCAACGTCAGCCATGGTCGACTCAACATTGTAGCCCATATCTTCCAGCAGCGCCGTTGTCAGATACATGACCGCCACACCTTCGGCCCAATTGACATAGGCCAGACGAATGGTGTCACCTTGATCTTGTTGTTGGGGCTGCCCGCAACCGGCCAGCAGTCCTATGCCGATCATCGCGGCACATAGGGTCGTTGCCCATTTGGATTTTATTCTTTTCATCTGTATCTCCCTTTTTCTTGTTGTGGCTGAACCCGCCTGCTCAGCCCGCTTGTTTGCGCGCGCTCCATGATCCGAGCGCATGAGTGATTCGGTCCAAGTACATCGCCAAAATCACGATGGCGATGCCGCTCTCAAAACCAATGCCTAGTCGTAGCTGCTGAATGCCGCGCACGACTTGTCCGCCCAATCCGCCCGCTCCGATCAGCGCGGCAATGACAACCATCGACAGGGCGAGCATGATGGTCTGATTCACGCCCGCGAGGATGTTGGGCAAGGCCATCGGCAGCTGCACCTTGAAGAGCTGCTGCATCGGGGTGCAGCCAAACGCATCGGATGCTTCGATCACATCGTGCTGAACCTGGCGTAACCCCAGCGTGGTTAACCGCACACACGGCGGCATGGCAAAAACCACCGTGGCCACGGCGCCCGGAACCTTGCCGATGGAAAAGAAAAAGACCGCCGGGATCAGGTAGACAAAGGCGGGCATGGTCTGCATGAAGTCTAAGATGGGGCGCACAACCCGCTCGACCCTCACGCTGCGTCCGGCCCAGATGCCTACGGGGATGCCAATAAACAACGCCATCAAGGTCGACACCAACACGAGCGACAATGTCTGCATGGTACGGGACCAGAGCCCCATCCCGATAATCAGTGTGAAACCGATTACCGTGAACAGCGCCAAGCCGTATTTGCGCCAGCCGGTTGCCCACCACGCCAAGGCCGCCAACAAGGCGACCATGACAAAGGGATGCGGGAACGAAAACACCGTTTCAAAGAAGTCGATCAAGGTATCGACGAGACGTTCCACTCCGTTAAAGAAGCCGGACCAATTGTCGGTCATCCAATTAATGAGCAGTTCGAAGTAATGGCCAATCGGGATCGAAATCATGAGGACTCCTCCGTTTCTGAGGATAAGGCGGTTAACAGCCTTGCACGGGTGACAATGCCGCCAAAGCGGCCATCATCATGTAGCACCGGAACCGGCAACTTGGATTCACGAGCCAAAGGAATCATATCCTTCAAATTCGCGTCCACCGGCACGGTCGCTACATCACGGACCAGAATGGGTTCCAAGGACCGACCACCCTTCTTTGCCTCCGCTAGCGCATCATCGATACGCACGAGGCCCAGGAAACGGCGATCATGGTCCACGACGAACAGCGAGGAATGATCGTTTTTCTCCATCGCGCGGACAGCTTGCTGTGGTCCATCTTTATGATTCGCGACCACATTGGTCTTGTGCATGATGCTGCCGGCTGTCAGCACCTTGCTGCGATCAACATTTTCAACAAAGGTGCGGACATAGTCGGTGGCGGGATTGGTGAGAATGCCTTCCGGCGTATCAATTTGATCAATCACTCCGTCCTTCATAATCACGATGCGATCACCCAGCTTGAGTGCCTCGTCGAGGTCGTGAGTAATAAAAATAACGGTTTTATGCAGACGCGCCTGCAGTTCGATCAACTCATCCTGCATCTGCGTTCGGATCAAGGGATCGAGCGCACTGAAGGCCTCATCCATCAAAAGGATTTCCGGATCCGTCGCCAGTGCGCGAGCCAGCCCCACGCGCTGCTGCATGCCGCCGCTCAATTCACTGATCCGACTATTGGCGTAGCCGTCGAGCCCGACGACCTCAATCGCCTGCATAGATTTGTCGGTCCGCTCTTTGGGAGGCATGCCTTGGATTTCCAATCCGAAACCGACGTTCTCGAGCACATTGCGGTGCGGCAACAGTCCGAAATGTTGAAAGACCATGGCAAATTTACGGCGGCGTATTTCGCGCAGCGCGGCCACGCCTTGATGCGCAATATCCTCACCATCTAGCAGCACTTCGCCGTAGGTCGGCTCGATCAAGCGATTCAATAAGCGCAGCAGGGTGGACTTGCCGCTACCAGAGAGCCCCATAATGACGAAGGTCTCACTGCGCTCGATAGAGAACTCCGCATTAACGACGGCTGGGGTACAGCCCGTCTTCTTCAAAATCTCCGCGCGCGGAACACCTTCATCCGCTAATTTTTTCGCCGTCGAGACGCGCGGACCAAATATCTTGTAAAGGCCGCGCACCTCAATGACCGATTCTTTCTCTGCCATTGTATTCACCTAAGTTTGCTTTTCGATTCCGCTCTATCCTTGAGCACTAAATATAATTCCGTAGCCGCCGTCGTTAGACGGTGGCTGATCTTACCTACCGAACAGGACTCCACGTCCTAACGGACGCGGCTACATTTTTGGTTAAACCGCCAAGAGCGCACGCGATCCGTGTAAAAATAGGCGCGGTCTGCATCGGCGAACACGTCGCCGATACAGACCCGCGCCAAGGTTAGGGCATCAGCTTAGAAGTAGTAGCCGAAGTTGATGTTAAAGCGACCGTTCCACTTGTCGTTTTGATTGGCACCAAAATCGCCGACAGCGGCGTTGGCGAATTGACCTTCATCGCCAAAGCCATAGTCGTCGTCGCGATCACCGACGAAGTAGTTGCCGTTGGAGATGGCGTAATCGACATAGATGAACCAGCCGTTACGAGCAATCGACATACCAGTGACATTCAGGTGACTGTCATTAAAGCTTTGGCCATCAATCTCGCCGTCTTTCAAGATGACGCTGTAGTCATTATAGAACGTGATGGAATCGATCCAATCGATGTTCGGCTCCATGGTGTAGGACAGGGCCACGGAAGGAATCAGCCCTTCGCTAGCCACCGGCCAGGCAAAGTCATAAGCACCCATCACAATAAGGTCGTTCGTGGGACGCACTCCATCCGCATCCGCGCGGTAATCTGCATCGAATCGGTATGACGTCAATTGCAGCATCAGGCCAACAGCGCCGAGCGTCGTACTGCTGTGAACGCTGACAGCGTACGCGTCCGAATTTGAGGCGCGATCATCACGCGCATCCAAACGTGACCACTGTGCGGAAATACCGAAATCGGTTGATAGCGGCTCGACGGAGTAAACGGCGCGGGCATTCACCTGATGGCGATTTTCATAGACGCCGGGAATGTCCGCGACATCTTCGCGCACGACCGTATAGGAATAGCGACTGCTCTTATCGGAAGCGCCACGCCCATTGCCGATATCTTGCGGATAATATCCCAGATCGAACGTCCAGTCCTCGACGGCGCGCGTGTACGTGACACCAAGCATCATGCTGTCGGAGAGCCCGACATAGTAATGCTGATCGAAGAACCAGCTATTGGCAGGACCAAACGGACCGACGCCAAAAGGCGTACGAGTCAAACCCGCTTGGACACGCCCGAAAGATTCGTAGTCATAACCAACATAGCCGGAATGCAGGAAGTTATATCCCTGATACCAGCGATATTCCGCGCTTGCGAGCCACTCGTCTTGTTGCGCATCAAGGTTTATGCGAAAGGTATCGAGTTCGAAGTCGCCTCCGCTTCCGCCCCGCTGTGGAGCGCCGGACCCGTCCTTGGCGTAATCGCCCAGCACGTAGTTGACGCGCATCGCGCCCCCAATTGTTACCGGTCCATACTCGATGCCTTCAATGGCCCAAGCGGAACTACACGGAATCATCAACAGTGCAGCGGCGAGTGCGCCGCCCCGAACTTGCTTCAATGACATCATTGCAATGTCTCCTTTCGTTGTGTTGCTACCCATGCCGTCACGTCAAACACAACGCGCGGCAACCAGATGAACTTACGGCCCGGATAAAACATCACGCGGGCGAACATAAGCTCGACGAGTTGACGGATTGTCACGAGGACAAATCCGACTTTAGTTCTTCTGTCGCTTCAGCAATGGCCTCTTCCAGGCGATGGTCTTCACGCACGCGATCCAGTTTTTTGGCCACCGCTTCTTCGACATACAGCTCTTGGTTAAGCCCTACGAAAAGGGCATACACAATCAGCAATAAAACAATCGTAAATGGTAAACCGGTGGAAATTGCCGCGGTTTGCAAGGTCTCCAATCCGCCGCCCAGCAGCAGTACCGCCGCCACGGCCCCTTCCATGATGCACCAGAACACGCGCTGCGGAACCGGCGAGTCCAGCTTGCCACCCGAAGTCAAATGGTCGACGACGAGTGACCCGGAATCTGAGGAGGTGATGAAGAAAATCGTCACCAAGATAATCGCAATCAGCGAAAGCAGGGATGAGAGAGGAAAGAAGTCAAACATAGCGAACATGGCCGTCGCCACATTTTCCTGCACGGCACCGACAATGTCGCCAATTCCTGCGGCCTGCAACGACAGTGCCGAGCCCCCGAACACGGACATCCAGAAGAAGGACAAAATCGTTGGGACCAGCATCACGCCCAAAATGAATTCGCGTACCGTGCGCCCTTTGGAGATACGGGCGATAAACATGCCCACAAAGGGCGACCACGAAATCCACCACGCCCAGTAAAATACGGTCCAAGCGCCTTGCCAGTTGCTATCCTTAAAGGTCTCCGTCCAGAGACTGAGTTGGGCGAAGTTGGCGAGATAGAACCCGGAACTCTCGGTAAAGGCACTCAAGATATAGACCGTCGGCCCAACAATAAGCACAAACAGCGCCAGAATAGCGGCCAGTCCCATGTTCCATTCACTCAATCGCTTCACCCCGCCATCCAGCCCGGCCATCACCGAAATCGTAGCCACCCCGGTAATCACCGCAATCAGGGCCACCTGCATGTTGGCGCTGATCTGGAAGCCATCGTACAAATGATTCAGACCAGCGTTGACCTGTTGGACACCCAAGCCTAGCGAGGTAGCCAGCCCCATCAACGTCGCCAATACAGAAAGGATATCGATGACGTTGCCCCAATGCCCGTGAATGCGATTTCCAAGAATCGGATAAAAGATGGATCGAATCGTTAACGGCA
>SLCI01000014.1 GCA_007125875.1 Kiritimatiellia bacterium
ATATTCCTTGGCGTGCCGCAAGCATCTTGAGCTTGATTCAGGATCCAAGCGGTGCGCCCATCATGATACAGAGATTACGAAATATGTCTTCCCGCGCCCCCTCCGTTACTCTTCGAGAACTTCGGCGTGCGACCGGTCAGGATTTCCCCTTTGATCCCGACGCCCCGGAGGAAGTGCGCGAGGCGCAGATTCGCGTGTGGGAAGAGTGGTGGGAGGGACAAATGGAGGTCCCCAATGTCGGGGATTGATACTTTGAGGACATGATGACAAGAAACGAACGCAAGCAATTTAAGCACGGCGCCGCAGTGATCGGTAGTTTGCTGGCAATGTGCCTGCCTCCTGCCGGTGCCTCGACGACCATCGATCGTCCAACGGTGGGGGATTTGGATGGCGTTGTTGTCATGGGAAATTGGAGTGGCGCAGCGCTCGCAGAACGTCGCCACGCGGTGTGGGGCTGGGAAGACTACAGCTTCCTCACTCATTCGTCTCAGCAGGAGTATTTGGGAACGCTGAAGTCGAACCTGTTAGAGGTTGTGGACTCCTATATCAATTTAACGAACCGGATGAGCGGAACCTATACCAGTTGGTATTCTCAATTCGACACATCGGGGCACACCAATCAGGCTTCATACCAGTCTTCTGTAACACATCCGCCCCATTGGAATATCAGCAGCCTGACCGAGTACCTCTCCCTGCCAAATAACTATTTTGCCTATACGCCGATGCGAATTGCCGATTCGTATGTTGATGAACACATGGCGGTGGGGTTCAGCGCTTTAGATTACGGATGGGGGAACCTGACGGCCGCCATTATGTCATTGCAGGATCTATATTTTGTCAGTGGAACCATATTGAAACCTGCCAGATGGGCAGAAGAGTCCTGTGGGTCGCTTGTTGGATGTGGCCTTCCCGGAACGTTATTTGAAGAGGGCGAGCCGTCCGCTTTTGTCGGGGCGGGGCTGTTTCGTAGTTTTTACTGGGCTTATTACGATGGCATAGAAGAGGGAAGCTATTCGCTTATTGGGGGAGGGGGGGAATCATACACGGAATACTATGGTTATCGTACCCTGATCTCGTTCCAAGCGAAACTGGGGATTTCCTCGTCGGGGCCCTGGATGGATTGGGTGGATTCTCTTTCCGATTCAGTTTTTCAGTGGTATGCCTATGAGTACGAGACAGCGACCAGATTCTGGTCGAAAAAGGATGTAGGGAGTGACTTCTGCGGGCCCGGGGGCGAGGAGGAATCGGAGTACTTCCGTCACGGATTCCAGCTCATCCTAACGGCTTCCGGTTTACGCATCGGCAACGAACCGGATCATTTGGGGGGGCGTATATGCGGCTCAAGACTGGCAAATGTCACCAGCAGAAATAGCGGAGTGTCGCGCGGAATTTTGTTTCGCGGAATATGCGACCGGGGAAGATTATTTTGTATTTCATTGGACTTGCTGGGAACAGGATGACCCCTTGGAAGACATTGCCGAATTTTTTGTGTTGGGGGCTCAGGTTCGCGGTGCAACTTCAATCGGCGTGATTGGAGGGGCTGTTGTTGGCATCTGGCGGCCTGAATTCAACTATACAATAGTGGGTCTGCCTTAACCATCGCGGCACAGCGCTAGCAATCAACACCATCCGGTTGTAGCCGTACGTGTCCATGGACTCGCTCCATCCGCTTTTCTCGCCTCGATCTCCATTCTTTAATTAAACTTTTGCTCCAGCGGGACAAGCCCGCTGGGGGCATCCAGTGCTTACGGGATTCGTCTCGCCGATCCGTTACCGCAAACTCGGGCTGGAGTTCATACGCATTCTGTTCTATCCTGTGCGTGAACAACAGAGTGCGTGGAGGGCGACAGCATGGCAAAGAAGCAGACGAAGAAAAAGGCAGAGCAAGCGGAAGCGAAGAAACCCAAGAAGCTGAAGCGCAAGGTGTATGAAGCTGAACTGGCGCGCTTGCAGACCGAGCTGGTCAAGTTGCAGGAATGGATTCGCGCCAAGAAGCTCAAAGTGGTCGTCATCTTTGAAGGGCGCGACGCAGCAGGGAAGGGGGGCGCAATCAAGCGCATCACCGAAAGTCTGAATCCGCGCATCTGCCGGGTCGTCGCCTTAGGCACACCCACCGAGAAAGAAAAGACGCAGTGGTATTTCCAGCGTTATGTGCCCCACTTGCCGGCCGCAGGTGAAATGGTGTTATTTGACCGCAGTTGGTATAACCGGGCCGGTGTCGAGCGCGTGATGGGATTTTGTACCGAAGACGAATATCAGGAGTTCATGCGATCCTGTCCGGAATTCGAACGTATGTTGATCCGTTCGGGTGTTCAGTTGATCAAGTATTGGTTCTCGGTCAGTGATGATGAACAAGAGAAGCGCTTCCAGTCACGCATCAAGGAGCCGACCAAGCGCTGGAAACTCAGTCCAATGGATTTGGAGTCGCGCGCACGCTGGGTAGAGTATTCCGAGGCGAAGGATGTGATGTTTGCGCACACCGATATTAAACAGGCACCGTGGTACGTCGTTGAGGCGGATGAAAAACGGCGCGCGCGGCTAAACTGCATGCGACATCTGTTGGAGATGATCCCTTATGAGGATTTGACCCCGGATCCGATCAAGCTGCCTCCCCGTCAAGAATGTCGCGGTTACGTCCGTCCTCCAATCGATACACAAAATTTTGTGCCGGACTATTTTGCAGATCACCGTTAAACCTTTAAGGTCTCCCGGATATGGTTGAATTCTGGCAAGCACATGGGTGGGCTTGGGTCGTTTTACCCACGCTGATTTTCTGCGCCCGCATCGTCGATGTATCCATCTCGACATTGCGCTTCATGTTCCTGGCGCGCGGTGCACGTTGGCCGACCGTTCTCATCGGCTTCTTTGAGGCGTTGGTCTGGATCATCATCATTAGTCAGATCATCCGGAATTTAGATAATGTCATGGGCTTCATCGCATATGCGGCCGGTTTTTCTGCGGGCACCTATGTCGGTATTCGAATTGAAGAACGCCTCGCGTTCGGGAAAATCGTTATGCGGGTGATCACGCAAAAACCAGCAGATGCGCTGCTTGATGCGCTGAAGGCAAAGCAATACGGGGTTACCAACTTTCCGGCTGAGGGTGCTAAAGGGCCGGTACAAATTATCTTCATGGTGCTGCGTCGAGCGCAACTTGAGTCCGTTGTTGAACTGATTAAATCCCACAATCCAAATGCATTCTACACAATCGAAGATGTTCGATTCGCTAGTGAAGGGGCACACCCACTACCCCCGGTACAAGCCCGACCAAGTGCACCGAAATTCGGTCTCTGGCGTCGCCGTGCCCACTAGCGGTTCTACCTTTAGATATTCTAACAACAATCTAACACTTTCTGATGACAGGGCATAATGTGAGGTGTATTGATGAGTTGTGCCATGACTAATTGTTCAGTCTCAATTGAAGGGAAATTATGAAAAAACGGATGATCTTACCGCTGATACTGCTGACACTGCTGTTAGCTGCGCCATCGATTCAAGCTGCTGATACCTATACGGTTGTACGTGTATCGACGCCGCTGATCTTTAGCGGTGCGGCCACGGTTCGCCTAGGTGAATTCTCTCCTCAACTACGCCCATCACTTCAGGCTGAGATAGGTGTTGGGGGCGGCCGATTGGCCGTTGGATACGACAACATTGGACTCAAACGAATCGGTTATGGTCTCAAGGCGACGCTATTGCACACATGGCTAGAACCGCTTGATGTCGATCGCGATCAATCATTTTTGGGGCTTGAGGCAGAACTCAGTGTTAGACGTTTGCTGGTGAATGTAGGCGGGTTTCGTCGTGTCAGTGCCGGCGATGACGATTGGCTAGTCTCTGCGGGACTCGGTTTCATCTTCTAGGCTGAGAAAAGCACCATGATTCGAAAGTATCACTTCGCCGCATTTATAGCATACACCTTCGTCGCTACATCTGCCTATGCTGATCGTCCAACCATTGGACTAGCCTTGGGCGGAGGCGGGGCAAATGGTCTCGCACACGTGGTTATGTTGGAGTTGCTGGATGAATTGAATGTCCGACCCGATTACATTGCTGGCACCAGTATTGGGGCGATTATGGGAGCTCTTTACGCGTCAGGATTTGAAGGGAAGGATATTCGGAATTTAGTGGATGAGGTTATCGCACAAGAGACCGATGGATGGCGTGAGTTGCTGCTTGATCGGAAAATCCTTCGTTCGATTGAATTTATTGATCCGAGCTTGGGGAGGGGGGGGCTAATCCGCGGCGATAAATTTGTCTCGTTCTTGAATGATGCGATCGAGAAAGAATCGTTTTCTGAGCTACCCATTCCGCTCAAAGTCGTCGCAACAGATTTGAAGACTGGTGAACAGGTTGTACTGGAATCGGGCAAGATTGGTCCCGCTGTGCAGGCCAGTATGGCGATACCCGGGCTTTTTGCGCCAGTCCATATTGATGGGCGTCTGCTTGTGGATGGGGGATTGGTCAATCCCGTTCCCTTCGATTTGCTGTCGGACAAATGCGATTTCGTTATCGCAATAGATGTCATCGGCAGCTTGGACCAAGAAGAAGACCCCTCCTTTGTCGATGCGACGGTAACCTCAGCGCGTATCTTTCAGCTCAGTATTCTGCGGGAAAAAAGACGGCACGGTGAACCCGATATCTTTATCGATACAGAAATCAGGGACATTAAGGTGCTGCAGTTCCACAAAGCCGAAAATATTTATACCCAAGCCGAAGGAGCAGTCGAGCGACTCCGTGAAGCGTTGCAGGAAAAGCTGGGTTTAGTGGAAGAGTAGCGCCTTTTTGGCGAGCAACCGCCTCATGCACCGGGGAAGCGGAGAGTAGAATGAAGATAAAGTGGTGAGCCGGGTGGGGCTCGAACCCACGACAACAGGCTTAAAAGGCCCGTGCTCTACCAACTGAGCTACCGGCCCACAAATGTGATCAGCAGGGCGAAAACTCACACACTGTGGGGAACGTAGAAGATGATCGCTTGTTTGTCAAACCCTTGCTTTCCTGCAACAATCTCTTGAATATGCAGATCATAGTGAATTTAGCTGTGGTGTTGAAATCGATCTGCAGAATAGTTGACAACACGGCGTATCAATGCAATTCTCTATAAGTCGATAGATTTAGTGTTGATTAAGGTAGTCAGGAAAGGAATTCAGTCATGGCGCGCATATACGAAGATAACTCCCAGTCCATCGGAAACACCCCATTGGTCAAGCTCAACCACTTGGTTAAGGATGCCAAGGCAACTGTTCTGGCCAAGATTGAAGGTCGTAATCCGGCGTTTTCGGTGAAGTGCCGCATCGGAGCCAACATGATTTGGGACGCCGAAGAGCGAGGCGTATTGAAGCCAGGCGTTGAAATCATTGAGCCGACCAGTGGCAACACCGGTATTGCCTTGGCCTTCGTGGCGGCGGCCCGCGGTTATAAGCTTACACTCACGATGCCGGAAACCATGAGCTTGGAGCGGCGCCGGATATTAGCAGCGCTAGGTGCAAACTTGGTTTTGACACCCGGACCGCAAGGAATGAAAGGGGCCATTGCCAAAGCGACTGAAATTGTCGAATCAGATCCCAAGCGTTGGTTTATGCCACAACAATTCAAAAATCCTGCTAATCCAGCGATTCATGAGAAAACTACCGGACCTGAGATCTGGGACGATACGGATGGCGAAATCGATGTGCTCGTCTCCGGGGTGGGCACCGGCGGAACGATTACCGGTGTTTCCCGCTACATCAAGCAGGCCAAGGGGAAGGCTATCTGGTCGGTAGCCGTTGAGCCTACTGAAAGTCCTGTCATCTCTCAGACCTTAGCCGGTGAAGAGGTCAAGCCGGCGCCGCACAAGATTCAGGGAATCGGCGCGGGATTTGTGCCGGATAACTTGGACTTGTCGATTGTCGATCAAGTGGAACAGGTGTCCAGCGAAGAGGCGATCCAGTTTGGTCGGCGACTCGCAACTGAAGAAGGTTTACTGGTTGGTATTTCCTGTGGCGCGGCTGCCTCGGTGGCGGTAAAGTTGGCGCAAGAGGAACGATTTGCAGGTAAGACAATTGTTGTCGTATTGCCGGATCTTGCTGAGCGTTATCTTTCCACGACACTATTCGAGCAGGCGTAATTCATGGCAGGAAAACAGTCGATAGAAACGCAGTTAGCGCAAGCAGGTACCCGCTGGGACAAACAAGCGGGGGCGATCTCTATGCCGATTTTCCAAACGGCTACGTTTGCGCACCCTGCGTTAGGACAGTCGACTGGCTTTGATTATTCTCGCACCTCGAATCCGACTCGGGCCGCATTGGAATCGGCCTTGGCGGCGGTAGAGGGTGGGGCAGGCGCATCGTTCTTTGGATCCGGCCTGGCGGCAGTGGACGCATTGGTACGGCTCCTGTCACCCGGTGACCGGGTCGTGGTGACCGAAGATCTCTATGGCGGAACCTATCGCTTGTTCAATCAGGTCGCAAAGCCCGCTGGGATAACGCCGGTTTTCGTGGATACGTCTGATACTGATGCGGTGGCGCAGGCTCTTGCTCAAGACGGGGTTAAGATGCTGTTTGTGGAGTCGCCCACCAACCCATTACTAAAAATCGCTGACATTCCCGCTTTAGCTCAATTGGCCGACGACCATGATGTTCTGTTTGTGGTTGATAATACCTTTTTAACCGCCGTGGGGCAGCGTCCTATTGAAATGGGTGCTGACTTAGTGCTCTACAGTGCATCGAAGTATCTGGCCGGTCACAACGATGTCGTCGCAGGGGCGCTTGTTGCGCAAACAACCGAACTTGCTGAGCGCATTGCGTTTATACAGAACGCTGTGGGTGCCATTTTAGGACCGATGGATTCATGGCTCGTATTGCGCGGTTTAAAAACGCTCGCCTTACGACTCGAACGCCAAGCCGCAAACGCACAGCTTCTGGCTGATTGGCTGACCAAGCAAGCCAACGTGAAAAAGGTTTACTATCCCGGGTTGCCCGATCACCCTCAAGGCGATCGCTTGCGGGATCATGCATGCGGCTATGGGGCGATGTTAGCGTTTGAGGTCGAACACCCTGATCGAGTCGCACGTTTATTGGAAGGCGTGAAGGTGTTCCTCTTCGCCGAAAGCTTGGGCGGCGTGGAGTCATTGATTACCTATCCGCTGGTGCAGACCCATGCAGACATGGATCCGGCACTGCTGGATCGCCTCGGCATCAATAATCGCTTGCTGCGCGTGTCTGTGGGCATCGAGCATGCACAGGATCTAATGGCCGATCTGGAGCCGCTCTTGTGAAGTATCGCACACGCATAATTCATGGCGGCCGTGATCGCGATCCCTATACCGGCGCTTCGAGCATTCCGATTTATCAAGCATCCACCTTTGCTCAGGAAGATCCTGACCAACCGCCGCCGTATGATTACTCGCGCAGTGACAATCCCACTCGCGAAGCATTGGAGCTGAGTATTGCGGAGCTGGAAGGCGGTGTCGCAGGATTTGCCTACGCATCGGGTATGGCCGCGATATCATCGGCCCTCATGCTCTTCCAACCCGGCGATCACCTTGTCGTCACGAATCATATTTATGGCGGCTCATTTCGCGCACTGACTTCGTTGTTTAAACGATGGGGACTAAAGTCAACCTTTGTAGAGGCCAGTAACGCCAACGAAGTCCGGGCAGCGATTCTCCCGGAAACGCGCGGCCTATTCGTCGAGACCCCTGCGAATCCGTTGCAGCAAATTACCGATCTAAAAGCCATGCAGGAGATCGCAGAGCAGCACGGGTTAATTTCGATGATTGATAACACCTTTATGTCACCCTATCTGCAGCGTCCATTCGAATACGGATTCGATGTGGTGCTGCATAGCGCCACAAAGTTTCTGGGTGGCCACAGCGATGTGTTGGCCGGTTTAGCGGTCGCACGCGAGGATGATATGGGGCGTCGGCTGAAGCGGATTCAAAACACCTTTGGTGCAGTGCTCGGGCCGCAAGACTCATGGATTACCCTGCGCGGCATCAAGACGCTGGCAGTGCGCATGGATGCTCAACAGGCTGCAGCCTGTCAAATCGCGGACTATTTGCAAGGACACGCTGCTATCAATAACGTGTATTTCCCAGGCTTATCGGATCATCCCGGTCACGCAATTCACGAGGCTCAAGCGGATGGGCCCGGAGCCGTTGTGTCTTTCGAATTAGCCGATGGCGCGACTGTGTTACGTGTCCTCAAGCAGGTCAAGTTGCCGCTGGTCGCCGTAAGTCTGGGCGGTGTGGAGAGTATCCTTTCATATCCGGCTAAAATGTCGCATGCCGCCATGCCACCCTCCGAGCGTCAGGCGCGCGGGATTACGGACGGCCTCTTGCGCTTATCGGTGGGCCTTGAGGATGTCGACGACCTGATCGCCGACTTGGATGCCGCCATTGGCGGCGCCTGAAATTCCGGGCGTCCCGTAGACCATAGTATATTTCTATGAGATTCAATCCTTCCCTTGTCTGAGGCAATCTCGGGTGATAAATTGCACCAGAAGAAAGGTGCACTATGAATATTGTTGCGGTAATTCTGGGTGGTGGTGAAGGTTCTCGACTAAATCCCTTAACGCGTGATCGCGCAAAGCCCGCGGTGCCGATAGCCGGCAAGTATCGCTTGGTGGACGTCCCGATCAGTAACTGTCTCAACGGCGGTATACGTAAGATATATCTGCTGACACAGTTCAACAGCGTGTCCCTGCATCAGCACGTCTCGCAGTCCTATCATTTTGACGCGTTTGGGCAGCGAGGGTTTGTCCGCATTCTCGCCGCACAGCAAACACCGAACTCGGACGCGTGGTATAACGGCACGGCCGATGCCGTCCGCCAGACCTTTCGCTATTTGATGGACGAGCATCCTGACCTGATCGTAATCCTGTCAGGCGATCAGTTATACCGAATGGATTTCAATGATGTCATCGCCCAACACTTGGAGCGTCAAGCCGACGTCACCATTGCCACCAAACCCGTGGAACGCGAGGAGGCCGGAGCACTAGGTATTCTGCAGGTAGATGACGCAATGCAGATCGTCAACTTCGTTGAAAAACCCGGCACAGGCTCCAAACTTGATCCGTTGCGTGCTCCATTAGAGGATGAGCGATACTTGGCGAGCATGGGCATCTATTGTTTCAATGCGGACGTATTGAAAAAGTTGCTGATGGATAATGATGAGCGTGATTTCGGTCGGGACATCATTCCACGGGCTATCAATGAACATAAAGTATGTAGCTATATTTTTGATGGCTATTGGAAGGATATCGGAACGATTGGTAGCTTTTGGGAGGCGAACTTGGCGCTGACGGATCCTTTGCCATCCTTCAGCTTTTATGATGCAAAAGCCCCGATCTACACGCGCATGCGCTATCTTCCTCCGTCTAAAATCAATTGTTGTGATTTGAACCGATGTCTTCTCTCGGAAGGATCTGTTATCTCCGGGCACCGCATCCTGAACTCGATCATCGGCATCCGATCAACCATTGGTACCGGGAGCGTGATTGAGCACTCGATTGTCATGGGCGCCGACTATTATGATCGTGACGATCCTCAGCCGGATTTACCGGCACTTGGCATTGGGCGCGATTGTTACATACGCAATGCGATCATCGATAAGAATGCACGCATCGGTGACGGGGCCTATATCTCGCCGGAAGGGAAAGCGGACGAGACTATCACAGAGCTCTATGCTGTGCGTAATGGCGTGATCGTGATTCCGAAAAATACCGTTATACCGCCCGGCACCCGGCTGTAACCGAATCAAGTGCGAATCCGGAGGGACGTCCTCCGTGTCGCTCCTAGGGGGACAAGGCAGAGA
>SLCI01000136.1 GCA_007125875.1 Kiritimatiellia bacterium
CCAGTCAACATCGCAAACATGATTAGCAGCAGGATAAGCACGGGAACGAAACTCTTCGGTTTCGCTCCCGTTAGACGAAACAGCGCAAAAAGCATTACCGCGATCACGCTGACGTGCAGACCGGACACGGCCAAGACGTGACCTACACCAGCGTGACGAAGTGTCGTGGCCAAATCTTGTCCGCGATAATCGATATGCTCCACAGACCGCCGCGCACCCAAGGTAGCTGCCGCGGTGAGACGACTTGCTGGAGCACGGACCGTTTCTTTAAAGGTATCTAAGAAGGAGGTTTTTGCGGCGAGCGCCAACGCCATCATGGGGTGACCGCGCCCTTCCTCCAACACCTCAATCGTAGACACATGGCAACGGAACCGAGTGTCTACGCCGCTTTGCACCAAAAAGTTGGCATAATCGAATGTGCCCGGATTCAGTGGCGGATCGATCGGCCGATACCAAGCCGACACTTCCAATTCCCAGCCATAGGCTGCTGGTGACGACAAGCGATTAAAATATTCCTGTGTTTCAGGCGTATTGGAAGCTCGTGCATAGGCCCGCACTAAAACCCGCCCACGGTTGACCGGAATCCACTCTCCGTCTTCGTCGCCCCCTACACGCAATTCATGCACGCGCATGTATATATCGAGCTCACCAATGCCGCGTAGTTCCGGCTCCGCGACAATGCTTCCGCGAACGTGCAAACGTGAACCGGGTTCAATATCAGCCAACACTTGCCGCAGGGACCCCTCTGTCGCGGGGCCGATTACATCCATCGTCCGCATATAACCCAGCGGGAATGCACAAACCAAGGCTGCTACAGCCACGGCGATTTTAGGCCATGGCTGCCAGCGCCGCTCGGCAATAAACCCGCCAACCGTGAAACCTGCCCCTACCGCCACCAAAGCCATCAAAATCCACAGGGCCACTTCGAGCCCTTGCGCGGCACCCACGATCCCCAGGATCACACCTAAGGCGAGACCCGCTATTCGCCATGCCATCATAACATTCGCTCCAAATCATCAACGCGGAAGTCTTCACCCGGGGCCGTATCCGCATCAGACTGCCCATCAAGGTGCGGGAAGAAATCCGCGTTGCTTGTCCGCACATTGTCCGGCCGGTAACTCGGAAACAGCAAGACCAGCCCGACACCCAAAACCAAGGCGGCGGCCAATATGATCAGCAAGCGTTTGTTACCTCGATTCCAAAGCGAGGGTGGCGCTACGGAAACGTTCTTTACGGATGCGATTTCATGTCCTTCCGCGGTTAACCGTGAAGCGAGGTAGCGGTTATAATGGCCAAAACTCGATGCACCAACCCGTCCCAGCAACCGCTTCGGATAGTGAGGATTCGCTTCCGGTCGACAAACCGCCGCGCCGGCATGACCACCATCGCTGGGTCCCCCAATCGCAGGCATCAGGCTCCCCAAATTCAACGTGGTATCCGCTTGATCCAAGCGCCGGGCCACCATCAGCGAGGAGCCCCATGAATAGAACACATATTGTGCTTCGGGGAAATTGGCCGCAAAAAACTCGATCGCTTTACCGGTAGGCAACTTCGGTTTACCGGGATCGGCATGTGCAGCCAGCGCGCTGACGATACAGGTCTTGCCATCGGCCAAGGTCAGCTCATACGCATTTTCGCGCAGCTTCTCAGCAGTTTCATCGATATCTTCTTTCCATGCGGCCGGCAGTCCAGCCCAGCCCCGCTGCTCGAGCAGTTCCATGGCATTATCTTCGGCCATGGCATCGAGCAGAATCTGCCCCAACTCTACCTTACACACGCCGCCTTTAATCAAATCGGTCAACAGAATGCCCAACTCTTTTCGATCCCGCACGAAATCCTCACCATGCGTAGCGACACGCAGTCGTCGGGCCCCTTCACAGTCATTCGGACTGTTTTCGATCAGGTTTTCATAAATCATTTCGGCGGCACTGCGTAACTCCTCGTCCGCCTGCTCCGTCCCCTGCTCCGGCCCGCCTAAGTCCAGAAACTGCAGCTTGCCTTCATCGATTAGCTGTTGCATCGCCTGCTGACGATCACGCGTCCACGGGTGGTGATCCTCAAAACGAATCGAGTGAACGTCGCGCTCATGCAGATAGGCGATGTTCGCTTCCATTTCAGGAAACGCGCCAATCGGTAAATCGGCGATATAGAGGTCGGCGGGCGCGAGGCTGGCGAAGTCCTCCATCGATTCGTGATAGTTCAGGAACACGAAACGATATTCATGGCCATAGCGAAAGGGTTCGCCGGCCCGCTTGGCTTCACCTTGGAAATGATGCGCATACATAACGGCGCTCGCGACGGTATCCAAGTCACCGCCCGTTTCCTGCATCTCGCGCAGGTTCTCCAACAAGGGCACCACGCTATCGATACCAGCCTTCGTGGACAACGCCTCAAGTCGCTCGCGCACCCACGCCTCCGTTCGGGCATCTTCGGTCTTCGCGGCATCTTCCTGTAGTTGGCGCAGCACCGCTAGCACAGGCTCCAATTCTTTTTCGGCCTC
>SLCI01000137.1 GCA_007125875.1 Kiritimatiellia bacterium
CGGAGCGGCTGTTTCAAAACACTGCTCGTGTTGCCGCGAGATATCTCGCCCCATTTCAAATCAATTAAGTCTCGTCCCGGTTTGGCAGGGCGAATCCTCTGGATGAGCCGTGAGTATGATCCGAACATGGGTAGACCCTTGATCTTGTGCCTGCTCCTGCGGCTCGGCGAGACCCTCCAGAGGCGGGCAGGCAGCCTCGCCCTACCGATCTCATAACGTAAAAGCACGTGTAACCCATAACAGTGGCACGACCGCGAAAAACACGTGGTCATCTCGAGCGCAGTCCCGATCACGCTGCAAGGCGGATATCGGGGCGCAGTCGAGAGATCTCAATCCCCATCAACAGCCCTCGACCACTCGCACCAGCCACCGACACGAAGCGTGGCTCTAGCGGTCGGATTAAGATTAGGATTACGATTATGATTAGGATCTGAAAGCAGAAGCCTTAGCCCACGGAGGACTTCGTAGCTTTAACGAGTGTCTTCCACAATGCTTCCGGAGATTCAGCGGCCAGCATTTTTTCGCGCGCGTCTTCCTTGCGGAAGGCTTCAGTCAAGCCGGACAGCAGTTTCAAATAAAACGCGCTCGCCGCAGTCGGAATGACGATAAAGAAAATAATGCGGGTCAGCGTACGCGATGGACCGCCGAACTTGATGCCCTTTTCACTCACGCCGCATGCCAGCGTCAGGCCGCCACCTTCAACACCACGAACGTGCGGGAAGGCGAGCCCTTGATCGACGGCTGTGCTCACAATCGCTTCACGCTTGAGTGCTTCTTCACAAAGCAATTGCCCATTATCGACAAACTGTTTTTCTTCCATCAAATGACACAACTCTGCAATCGCGCCATCACGATCCGTCGCTTCCAACCGTGCAATCATCAAGTCCGGCGCACTGAAGCGTTCAATGCCCACTTTCGGCGGATCATTACGACGACGTCCACTCGATGCAGCAGCGGTTCGGCGCGGGGCCATCGTCGTGTAATACAAGAAGCGGCCGCAATTCGGACACATCTGCAATTTTTCAGCTGAACGCACCGCTTGGATCAAGCTCGCCGGCAAACTCATACCGCATGCCGAACAATTTTTATTTGAGACGGGCACGATCGCGAGCGGATCTTTTTTCAACATACGAGAGAAGGTCGACTGGATATCAATCGGCAAATCATCAAACAACGCCTGAATCGCTGTATCCAGTTGGGACAGCTGTGCGCCCGGCATCGTGGTTTCCTGTTCGGCTCGGGCCAACGTGAGTTCCTGCAACTGCACCAAGTGGTTAATGATTTTCTGCATCGAATCTATTCCTTTATCGTCATGAGTAATGTTGAACCAAGATAGGGTTTTCTAGCGCATGCCGAAGCAGGTTGCAAGTTATCAATACGCGACACATAAAACTCGAACATAGGGATAACACTGAACGACTTGACAGGGTTCCCATTGCTTCGCTACCTTTAACAGTGGTCGTGATTATATTTTCGCTCAGTTACGAAGCACGGCACTAAGCACTAAAGTCAGGAGGACGCATGCCGATTAGACCGATCTTGGACGCGGAAACCGCAGCCCGTAACATGGCTGAAATTGAACCAAAGTATTCCCCCCAGGAAGCTGTCGTTGAGGCAAATAGATGTTTATTCTGCTTTGACGCGCCTTGCATCAAGGCCTGCCCAACCGGCATCGACATACCAGCTTTCATCAAGAAGATTACGACCAATAACCTAACCGGCTCTGCCCGTACCATTCTTGAATCCAACATTCTAGGCGGCAGCTGTGCGCGCGTCTGCCCGACGTCGGTACTCTGCGAAGGTGCCTGCGTGATGCTCGATCGCGACCAGCAACCGATTAAGATTGGTCGCCTGCAGCGTTATGCTACCGATCACGTTTTTGAGAACGATCTGCAGGTGTTGCATGCGCCCGAACAGAAATCAGGCAAGCGCGTGGCACTCATTGGCGGCGGCCCCGCCAGCATGGGTTGTGCGGCTGAGCTTGCGCAACTTGGTCATGAGGCCGTGATTTTCGAGAAGAAACCGCAAGCAGGTGGCCTGAATACCTATGGTATCGCCTACTACAAATTAACGCCTGAAATGAGTCTCGATGAAGTCGAGTTGATCAAGCAGCTGGGCGTTGAGTTTCGTACTGGCGTAGAGGTCGGCAAGGACATCAGCGTCAGTGAACTCGAAAAGGAATTTGACGCCGTATTTGTCGGCGTGGGTTTAGGCCATACTTATCGCTTGGGGATTCCGGGCGAGGATTTACCCGAGGTACAAGAGGCGCTCGCCTTCATTGAGGAATTTCATATTAATCCCCTTCACGAGGTCGCCGTCGGCAAGCGCGTGGCCGTAATTGGCTGCGGCAATACCGCCATCGATGCGGTCACTCAAGCCAAGCGGCTTGGTGCCGAACAAGCCGTGATTATTTATCGCCGCGGTCCGACGGATATGCCGGCCTATGTCTACGAGTACGATCTTGCCAAGCGGGACGGCGCCGAATTCATCTTTCATGCGGTGCCCGTTGAGGTGCTCGAAGAAGATGGCCATGTGTCCGGTCTCAAGCTGGCACGCTCGTCCGTGGGCGCAGATGGCAAACTCACGGTCGACGAATCCGACACATTCGAAATGCCGTTCGATATGGTGATCAAAGCGCTGGGCCAAGAGAAGATGACGGATATGCTGAATCAGCTGATGCCGGATCTGGAGCTCAACAAAAACGGCACCGTCAAAACAGACACGAATGGCCAGACCAATATTCCGCATGTTTTCGCCGGTGGCGACGGAGCCAACGGCGGTGCCGAAGTCGTCAATGCGGTCGGTGAAGGGAAAAAGGCTGCGCGCGGCATCCATCGCCTCTTCACGCAAGAGGATGTTGAAGGTCCGATTCAGTGGACGCGCATGGGCGTGGTGGGCGACAAACCTTTGGGGTCAGGGCTAAATAACCCGGTACGTGTGGCAGAAGACGCGAAAGCATTTGTATAAGGAGCAATTTCATTATGGCTGATCTATCCATCAATCTTGCCGGCATCAAGTCACCCAATCCGTTTTGGGTCGCCTCAGCCCCACCCGCCAATACGGCCTATCAATGCCATCGTGCGTTCGAAGCTGGCTGGGGTGGCGTGGTCTGGAAAACAATCGGGGAACCAATCGTTAACGTAAGCTCACGCTATTCATCCATCGATATTAACGGCACCCGTATGGTGGGGCTGAACAATATCGAGCTGATCACAGATCGCTCACCGGAAACAAATTTCCGCGAGATCAAAGAATGTAAAGAACGTTGGCCGGACCATGCAGTGATCGCTTCCTTGATGACCGATACCCGCGAAAATTGGCACGACTATATGAAGCGTTCGGCCGATTGCGGTGCGGATGGCGTGGAACTGAACTTTGGCTGCCCGCACGGCATGTGCGAACGCGGTATGGGTTCTGCTGTTGGCCAAAATCCGGATGTGATCGAAACCATTGTGGGCTGGGTAATGGAAGTCGCCGAGATTCCGGTGATCGTCAAACTGACACCCAACATCACCAGCATCAATCACTCGGCGCGCGCCGCCAGCCGAGCCGGTGCAAATGCGATTTCCCTGATCAACACCATCAACAGCATTACGCAAGTTGATTTGGATCGCATGTGTCCTGAGCCGTACGTCGCCGGACAAAGCACGCACGGCGGCTATTGCGGACCCGCGGTTAAACCGATTGCCTTGAACATGGTGCAGGAATGTGCGGCGGATCCCGACGTCAATATCCCAATTTCCGGCATCGGCGGCATCTCCAATTGGAAGGACGCCGCTGAATTCATCGCGCTGGGCTCTACCAGCGTACAAGTCTGTACCGCGATTATGCATTACGGCTTCCGAATCGTGGAGGACATGACCGAAGGCTTGAATGATTACCTCGACAGCGCGGGCATGGCCTCGGTCAATGATCTGGTCGGTCGCGCCGTACAGTCGGTACAGCGTTGGGAGAATCTCGATCTCAGCTACAAGCGTATTGCCGCGATTGATTATGACAAGTGTATCGGCTGCAACCTCTGCTACATCGCGTGCGAGGACGGGGCACATCAAGCGATCGCGCTCGTTGACCCGGACGAAAAAGGTGTGGACCTGGGGCCCGGTCGCTTGCCCGGCAAGCCGGTGCCCGAGATCAAAGAAAAGGAATGTGTGGGTTGTAACCTCTGTGCGCTCGTCTGCCCGGTTGATCAATGCATCACGATGGTGGACGTCGAGACCGGCAAGGAGCGTATGAGTTGGAGCGACTATCAGGACAAACTGGCCAGCGGCGAGATGGACCCCATTCCCGCGCACCCATAAAGCGCATTGAGCGCGATAACGGCCAGCAGTTAAAGGAGAAAAAAGATGACAACAGAACAATATCCGTGCCCAAATTTCATTAATGGTGAATGGAGCACACCCGATGTGGCGAATTTCAATCCCGTTTATAACCCCTCCACCGGTGAACAAATTTCGGCGGCACCGATGTGCGATGCCGACATCGTCAACGCTGCGGTAGAAGCCGCAGATGGGGCCTTTCATGATTGGTGGCAGACGCCGCCCGTCGAACGGATCCGTATTCTCTTTCGCTACAAGCTTTTGCTCGAGGACAAATTCGAGGAACTCGCTCAGAGCGTGACACGGGAACACGGCAAAACCTTACAAGAAGCGCGTGGTGATGTTCGACGCGGTATCGAGGTGGTTGAATACGCCTGTGCGGTCACGGAGCTTTTGAAGGGCGAATGCCTGGAAAACATCGCGCGCGGAATTGACTGCGAGCTGCAACGCCAACCGGTCGGCATTTGCGCAGGCATCTGTCCTTACAACTTCCCTGCCCTAGTGCCCATGTGGATGTATCCGTTAGCGATTGCGTGCGGAAATACTTTCATCCTCAAGCCCAGCGAGAAAGTACCCTTGACCAGCATTCGCCTAATCGAATTGCTTGAACAAGCGGGTTTACCGAAAGGCGTTCTAAATATTGTGCATGGCGGTCGCGAATGCGTTGATGCGATCCTCACCCACCCCAAAGTCAATGCCATCTCATTCGTGGGCTCGTCCCCGGTGGCAAAATACATTTTCGAAACAGGGACACAGCACGGCAAACGCGTCCAAGCCGCTGGTGGCGCCAAAAACTTTGTCGTCATCATGCCCGACGCTGAAATTCCGAAAGCCGTCGATGGCATGGTGGACTCGGCCTTTGGTTGCGCGGGTCAGCGCTGTATGGCGGGTTCAACCGCGATCACGATCGGCAAAGCCGCCGATTCCTTCATTCCCGAAATGGCCGCAGCAGCCAAAGCGCTCAAAGTGGGACCAACCGATCGCACGCCTGCAGGTCAGCTCGGTGCGGTCATCTCGCCCGAACACCGCGACCGCATCAAATCGCTCATTGAACAAGGCGAGGCAGAGGGTGCCGATATCGTCGTGGACGGTCGCACCGTCAGTGTGCCGGACTATCCGGAAGGCTTCTATCTCGGCCCGACCATTCTGGATAAAGTGCAAACCAACATGAAGGTGCATAACGACGAAGTGTTTGGGCCGGTGCTCAATGTCATTCGCGCGGATGACATGGAACAAGCCTTGCACGTCGCCAACACCTGTTCATTTGGTAATGGCTGCTGCATTTACACGCGTTCCGGGCAGCTCGCACGTGAATTCAAGCACCGCGTCAAAGCCGGCATGGTCGGAATCAATGTCGGTATCCCCGCGCCGATGGCGTATTTCCCGTTCAGTGGCTGGGACTACTCCTTCTTTGGTGACCTGCATATTCAAGGACGGGAAGCGATCTACTTCTATACCCGTTCAAAAGTCACCACCACCCGCTGGTTTAGTCAGGGTGAAGGAGACATCTGGCACAAAGATAAATAATCACAACCCTAAAGCAGACGACAGGAGCATGCCATGAGCCTTTTGATCAAAAACGGAGAAATCGTTACCGCCAGCGAGCGTTATGTCGCAGACATTTATTGTGAAAACGACACCATTACGCGGATCGGCAAGGATTTGGAGGCGCCGCCGGATGCCAAGGTGATTGATGCCAAAGGCAAATACGTCTTCCCCGGATTTATCGATCCGCACGTGCATATCTATCTGCCCTTCATGGGCACCTATGCCAAGGACGACTACAATTCCGGCAGCAAAGCCGCCTTGATGGGCGGCACCACGACGTTAATCGAAATGCTCTGCCCGAGTCGTGACGACGATCTCTTGGAAACCTACGAGCTCTGGAAGAGCAAAGCGGCCGGGATCAGTGCATGTGACTACACCTACCACATGGGAGTCCCCCGTTTCGACGACAAGGCTGAAGCGCAACTGCGCGAAATTGTCGCCGACGGTATCAGCTCCTTCAAAGTGTTCTTGGCTTACAAGGGCGTCTTCAACCTGTCAGACGAAGAGTTGTACTACGTCATGCGACTGGCCAAGGAACTGGGCGTGATTACGACCGCTCATTGCGAAAATGCTGATCTGGTACTGGAACTGCAGAAGAAGCTGATAAGCGAAGGCAAGACTGGTCCCGAATGGCATTACCACAGTCGCCCACCGTTTGTGGAGGCTTCCGGTACCGCGAAGTTCCTGACCTTTGCACAGGCGACGGATGCCGCCGCCTATATCGTTCACTTGAGCTGTAACGAGTCGCTCCGCGAAGTCATGCGGGCCCGTTATGCCGGTGTGCGTGCATTCGTCGAAATTGTGATTCCGTATTTGACGGTGGATATGACCTATGCCGAGAAGCCGGACTTCGAAGGCGCCAAGTACGTGATGTCCCCTCCCCTGCGCAACAAACGCAATCAGGAAGTGTTCTGGAACGGATTGCAACAAGGCTTCATTCACACCGTGGCCACCGACCATGCCCCGTTCGACTTCAAGGGACAAAAGGAAATGGGTCGCGACGATTTCACCAAGATTCCAAACGGTATCCCGTCGATCGAAGAACGTGTCAAATTGCTCTACTCCTTCGGCGTCGCCGAAGGCCGGATCGATCTCAATACCTTCGTGAATTGCGCCAGCACGCAGGCGGCTAAATTGTTTGGCCTCTATCCGCGTAAAGGCACAATCCAATTGGGTGCGGACGCGGACTTGGTGATCTATGACCCGGACTACGAAGGCGTGATCTCGCAAAAGACGCATTCAATGAATATCGATTACAGTGCCTTCGAAGGCTGGAAGATCAAAGGACGCCCCGAAACCGTCACCGTGCGTGGCAAGGTTTCGGTCGAGGACGGCAAATGGACAGGCGCACATGGTCACGGAGAACTCGTGAAGCGTGAGCCCTGCCACTTTTAGTTGAAAGCTGAATTCGAGCCTATGACCAACCCCCAATCCCCAGGAGCCCGCTTTCGCATAGCGGTTGAACAAGAACAACCGCTACAGGTGCCCGGTGTCATCAACGCCTACTGCGCCCTGCTTGCGGAACATTCGGGTTTCAAAGCGCTCTATGTTTCCGGGGCGGGGGTCGCGAACGCCTCACACGGTTTACCGGATCTCGGCATGACCACGCTTAATGATGTGGTTGAGGATGTACGCCGTATTTCTGCTGCCACCTCGTTACCACTTTTGGTCGACATCGATACCGGCTGGGGTTCCGCGCTCAACATTGCGCGTACCATCCGCGAGCTCGAGCGCGCCGGCGCCGCCGCGGTGCATATCGAAGATCAAGTGCAGGCCAAACGGTGCGGGCACCGCCCGAACAAGGCGATTGTGCCGACATCTGAAATGGTCGACCGCATCAAGGCCGCCGTCGATGCGCGATCTAACCCGGATTTTGTCATCATGGCCCGTACCGACGCCTTTGCCCAGGAAGGGCTCGACGGCGCACTCGCGCGAGCTATCGCCTACCGTGAAGCTGGCGCGGACATGCTCTTCCCGGAAGCCTTGACCGAGTTATCGACGTATAGCGCCTTTGCAAAGGAAGTCAGTATCCCGGTACTGGCCAATATCACCGAATTTGGTAAGACCCCGCTGTTCACACGAGATGATCTGCGCGATGCGGGCGTCGCGATTGCGCTGTATCCCCTCTCCGCGTTCCGCGCCATGAATGCGGCGGCCTTGGTCACCTATGAGACGTTGCGGGAACAAGGGACACAACAATCGCTAATCAATCAAATGCAGACACGGGACGAGCTCTACCAACATCTCGGTTATCATGCATATGAAGAACGGCTCGATGAGTTATTCAAGAAGGAGGACGAAAATGGCTGAGGCAAAAAAAGCTGGCGGATTGGCCGGCGTAACCGCAGGAACCACTGCAGTATGTACCGTGGGCAAAGAAGGGGTCGGATTAACCTATCGCGGCTATTCCATCGAAGATTTGGCACAACACGCAACCTTTGAAGAGGTTGCTTTTTTATTGCTGCGCGGCAACTTACCCAACGCGGCCGAACTGAATGAATACAAAGCGCGCTTGCGTGGCATGCAGGCGCTGCCCGCTGAACTCAAACAAACGTTGGAGTTAATCCCAGCCGGCACCCATCAAATGGATGTCCTACGTACCGGATGCTCGATGCTTGGGACCCTGGAACCCGAGGATGAAGGCCGGACTCAGCTCGATGCGGCGGACCGATTAATCGCCTCCTTTGGCTCCATGCTCACCTACTGGCATCATTTCCATGCGACTGGCACACGGATTGAAACACAGACCGATCAAGATACCGTCGCCGGTCACTTCTTACAGCTATTGCATGGCAAGGCGCCCGACGACACGATGCGGCGGGTGCTCGACGTATCGCTGATTCTATATGCCGAACATGAATTCAATGCCTCCACCTTCACCTCGCGCGTGATCGTGGCCACCCTCGCCGACTATTATTCCGGCATCACGGGCGGCATCGGCGCATTGCGCGGCCCCTTGCACGGCGGTGCCAATGAAGCGGCCATGGAACTGATTGAACGCTTCAGTTCACCGGAAGAGGCCGAGACCGGCATCATGAAACTGCTTGAGGAGAAAGCCAAGATCATGGGCTTCGGACACCGCGTCTATCGCGATCGGGATCCGCGCTCCGACATCATTCAGGTCTGGGCCAAGCAGCTCGCCGAACAGCATGGCGACAAGACACTGTACCCCGTAGCCGAGCGCATCGAAGCTATCATGCGGCGCGAAAAGAAGCTGTTCCCGAACCTCGATTTCTACAGCGCCATCGCCTATCACTTCTGCGGTATACCGACTCCGATGTTCACACCGCTCTTTGTGATCTCGCGCACCGCTGGCTGGTCCGCACATATCTTCGAACAGCGCGCTGACAATCGGCTGATCCGACCGTCAGCAGATTATACCGGACCGGAACAACGCCCGTATCCCCCGCTCGCAGAGCGCGGGTGATCAGATCCTCGCAATCATAATCATAATCTTAATCACAGCCCGATCCGTCCAGTACCGGGCCCGGCGAAGCGTGGCCTCAGCGGACCCGATTACGATTAGCAAGCGCGAGGGATGAGGCTCCCAAGGCTGTCTCAAAACTTTCCGCAGTGCGGCGCGACACGCGGGCCGCGTCCCAATTTTGGTAGGGCGAATCCTCTGGATGAGCCGTGAGCATGCTCCGCACGCAGGCAGATACTGATTTCGCGCTTGCTCCAGCGGCTCGGCGAGACCCTCCAGAGGCGGGCAGGCAGCCTCGCCCTACCGATCTCATAATGTAAAAGCACGTGTACCCCATAAAAGTGGCACGACCGCAAAAAGCACGTGGTCATCTCGAGCGTAGTCCCGATCACGCCGCAAGGCGGGTATCGGGGCGAAGTCGAGAGATCTCAATCCCCACCAACAGCCCTCGACCACCCGCA
>SLCI01000055.1 GCA_007125875.1 Kiritimatiellia bacterium
GTTGTATCAGCCTCGGAAGCGCCTAGCAAGGCTGCTGGCTGCGATACTTGCACGTGAAATGCTAAAGTGTTGACAGTTGTAAACAGTTGTTTACTTTGGTTTACATGAAGTCGAAGTTAAGAAAGAAAACGCAGGTGCAGCCCGCGCTGCAACTGGAGGGCGTGCCATACTATGACTTGCAGGGTCTAGCCGAGTGGGCGGGTGTCTCTCGACAGACCTTGTGGCAATGGCGTTCACGCGGAAATATCCCCTTGGGCCGGAAACATCGGAATCGGCTATTGTTTACACAGGATGAGGCTGAATTGGTGGTCCGTCATGCGGCCCGATTAGAGCCGTCGACCGGCTCATCGGCGCTGCGCTACGATGGGGTGCGTCGACGGAGACGGGTCGTGTTGATCTATTCCGGCGGCTTGGATTCCACTGTGTTGCTCTATTCCTTGTTGGCCGACGGGCACGAGGTGTTTGCCTTGAGTATCGATTATGGTCAGCGACACAAGCGGGAGTTGGAATCGGCTCGCAACATCTGTTCGGCTCTAGGCGTGGTCCATGAAGTGGCGGATTGTTCCGGTTTGCAGCGCTTGTTGGCGGGTAGCAGTTTGACGAGCGCTTCGGTGGCGGTCCCGGACGGGCATTACGCCGAGGAAAACATGAAGCAAACGATCGTGCCGAATCGCAACATGATCATGTTGTCGATGGCCGGCGGGTGGGCGTTGTCGCAGAAGTGTGAAGCCGTGGCCTATGCTGCGCACGGTGGCGATCACGCGATCTATCCGGATTGTCGTCACGAGTTTACGGAAGCGGTGGACAAAGCCTTGCGATTGGCTGATTGGGAGGAGCTGTATTTGTGGAGTCCGTTCGTCAATCGCAGTAAGGCCGATATTGTGCGACTGGGCAGTGATCTGGGCGTGCCATTTGAGCGCACATGGTCTTGCTATAAAGGGGGACGCTTGCATTGTGGCCGGTGCGGAACCTGCGTGGAACGACGGGAAGCCTTTCATTTGGCGGGCGTGAAGGATCCGACCAAGTACGCCTCGTCGGCGCCTAGCGTGCAGGAAATGGTCGCCCATAATTGGAGAATATCGGCATGATGACATGTCGCAAAGTGTACGCCGATATTCCGTTTGCCCACCGGCAGCACATGCACGATGGGCATTGCGCACTGATTCACGGGCACAACTGGTCCTTTGCGTTGACGTTCGGTTGCCACGAGCGTGATGCGAACGGATTCGTGATTGATTTTGGCAAGCTTCGCTTTATCCGGGAGGAGTTGGAGGCGCGCTTTGATCATGCCTGCGTATTCGCGGAAGACGATCCGCTGCGCGAAACCATTGTGCAGGCCGCGCCCGAGGCGTTCAAAGTGTATGTCGTGCCGAACTGCTCGAGCGAGGGCTTGTGCGCACATGTATTCGAGTGGGTTGACGAACGGGTCCGTTCACATACGGATGGTCGCGTGTTTCTCGTCGGCGTCGAGGTGACGGAAGATCAGCGGAATTCGGCCGCCTATTTTCCCGTCCAAGCCCGTCAGGGGGCACAATGAGCAACGTCCTGCTCCAGGCAGAAGCGCGCCGCTTGCCGGTGCATGAACGCTTTTACTCCTGGCAAGGAGAAGGATGCCATGCAGGGCGAGCCGCGTTCTTCATCCGTTTATACGGCTGCCCGGTTCAATGTCCTTGGTGTGATTCTGCGGGCACTTGGCATACGGATTACATTCCGCGCGACATCGCGCGGCTCGCTCCCGATGAATTGCTGCGAGAGGCCGTCGCTTCATCCGCTTCGTTTGTGGTGATTACAGGCGGAGAACCCGCCATTCATGATCTTTCCGACCTGACCACAGCCATTCGTGAGCGGGGCTTGGCGTGCCATATCGAAACCAGTGGCGCGTTTCCGATTCAGGGCACATTCGATTGGATTACCGTAAGTCCTAAATGGCATAAACTGCCATTGCGCGAAACCATTCGGAAAGCGGACGAACTGAAATTGATTGTTGAACATGGCACATCGATCGCCGATTGGTTGGATTGGCTAGGGGATGATCTCTGTGCGGAACATGTCTGGCTCCATCCGGAATGGTCTCAGCGAAATAATCCTCGCGTGCTTGAAGCGATTAATCAGGTTGTGAGGGAGCGAGGCGATCCATTTCGCGCGGGCTATCAGCTTCACAAGCTGTATCAGGTGGATGAACAGGATCCCCGTTCGCGACCGCCAGCTCCGCTGGGGGGCAAGCCAGCACTAGTTGAAGGAAGATAAACGATGACTGAGAAGAACGAAACGACACTCACACAGTTGGGCGCACAAAAGACCATCTATCCTGCCGCGCCCGAAGACGCCGTATTGGAAACCTTTCCGAATCCAAGCATGCAGCGTGATTTCTGGATCACGTTTACGTGCCCGGAATTCACGGCGCTATGTCCGATCACCAATCAACCGGATTTTGGTACCTTGACGATTCGCTACGTACCTGATCAGCAGTGTATCGAGAGCAAATCGCTCAAGCTCTATCTGTTTTCCTTTCGGAACGAAGGGGCTTTCGCCGAACGAATCACCAATCGCGTGCTCGACGATATTGTCGCGGCCTGTGCGCCGAAACGCGCCGAGGTGAAGGGCGTCTTCACGCCGCGCGGAGGCATCGGGATCACCGTCGACGTCTCATATCCTTAGCGACTTGAACACGAGTCCGGATTGCGTTGTTGCCTCCACAGGCGATCGCGACACATCAGGCCCGCAACGACCTAAGCGGGCTCCAAGCGGCAGCACTCGGTTTCCCGTACGCCCCGGATGCTTCCTTTCGCGTCTCCTTACGGTGCGCTATAGATCTTCGATGCGCGCGGACGGAAGAAGACGTCTTCGCCGACGATCAGGCGGAGCGCCGCATAACGTTCCCGGGTCAGTTCCGCCTCGCTAAGACTTTGGTCATCCGCGCGTAGCAACTCCACGCGCACGATCGGTCCGATCGTGTGTATGCGCAGTACCTGCGCTTTGAGCCAGCCGCCGTTCTCGGCTTCCCGCGCAATCTCGATGTCGTGGGGGCGGGCATGAACCAGCGCTTCCTCGCCGTCCGTTTTCACGTCCAACACGTCATCGCCGAGATGCACTTGGCCGTCCCGTACCCGCGTGTGGAAGAGGTTTACACTGCCAAGGAAGTGATAAACAAACGAGTTGGCCGGATGCTCATACACCTCATCGGGTGGGCCGACCTGCTCAATCCGGGCCTGATTCATGACCACCACTTCGTCCGCCACTTCCAAGGCCTCGTCGACGTCGTGCGTGACGAAGATGCTGGTGACATGAATTTCATCATGGAGCCGCCGCAACCAACGCCGCAATTCTTTGCGGACCTTGGCATCGAGCGCGCCGAAGGGCTCATCGAGCAGGAGAACTTTGGGCTCTACAGCTAACGCTCGCGCCAAGGCAACGCGTTGACGTTGTCCACCGGATAACTGATTCGGCAAGCGATCCGCCAGCCAATCAATCTGGACCATCTTGAGCAATTCCATGACGCGAGAACGTATCTCCTCGCGGGACGGACGTTCGGCGCGTTTCTTCACCCGCAACCCGAAGGCGACGTTGTCGAAGACGGTCATGTGCCGGAACAGGGCATAGTGCTGGAACACGAACCCGACCCGGCGATCGCGGGCCGAGGCATCGGTGGTATCGCGCCCGTCCATCAGAATTTGGCCGTGATCTGCCTGTTCCAACCCGGCAATGATACGCAGGAGTGTTGTTTTACCCGATCCCGATGGCCCGAGTAGGGCCACCAGCTTGCCTGAGGGAACGGTCACACTCACCTCTTTGAGTGCTTCATAATTGCCAAACGTCTTCGTGATATTTTTTGCTTCAATGGTCATGTCATTTCTCCAGTAGTAAGGTGTCATCGGTAATCGTGGTGATTGTTTGTTGGGTGCGCCACTCGATGATGGCTTTAACAACCATCGTAATCAGCGCCAGAAAGACGAGTAGCGAAGCTACCGCAAAGGAGGCGGTGAATTGATAATCGTTATAGAGGATCTCAATGTGCAGGGGCATGGTGTTGGTGAGACCGCGGATATGACCGGATACCACTGACACCGCGCCAAATTCACCCATCGAGCGGGCGTTACACAGGATCACGCCGTAGAGCAGACCCCACTTGATATTTGGAAGGGTCACGCGCCAAAACGTTTGCCAGCCATTGGCGCCCAGCGTCATGGCGGATTGTTCTTCGTCACTGCCCTGCGCCTGCATCAGTGGGATCAGCTCGCGGGCGACGAACGGGAACGTCACAAAGATGGTCGCCAACACGATGCCGGGGGTCGCAAAAATGATGCGGATATCGTTTTCGATCAGCCATGGTCCCAGAATACCGCGGGCCCCAAAGAGGACGACGAAGATCAAGCCTGCGATCACAGGCGAGATCGCGAACGGCAAATCGATCAATGTGATCAGTATATTCTTGCCACGAAAATGAAACTTGGTGATCGCCCACGCAGCCGAAACGCCGAAGATGACATTCAGCGGCACGGTAATGGCCGCGGTAATCAACGTCAGGCGGATGGCCGAGACGGCGTCTGGTTCGGTAAACGAGGCGATGTACACGGCCCACCCTTGCTGTAAGGCGTAGGTGAAGATCAGCACCAGCGGCATGACTAGCACGAGGGCGATGAACAACAAGGCCAGCGTAATCAAGAGACTGCGCACCCAGAGGGGTTCGGTCACTGCCCGCCGGGATTTGACGCCTTGAGCGCCGATTCGAGATGGGATAACTCCTGCCATGATCAACTCCTATTGATGGCGCCTGCTCCACGCCTGGAGCAGGTTAATAATGAAAATAAAGGTGAACGACGCGAGCAGCATCACGACCCCGATTGCGGCGGCTCCGTGATAATCGTATTGCTCCAGCTTGATGATGATCAGCAAGGGGGCGATTTCGGTTTTGTACGGCATGTTACCCGCTATGAAGTAGACCGAGCCGAATTCGCCCACCGCACGCGCGAAGGCTAGCGTGAAGCCGGACAACAGCGAGGGTAGAATCGCGGGAAAAATCACGCGCCGGAACGTTTGCCCGCGTGTCGCGCCCAAACTCGAGGCGGCTTCCTCCAGTTCAGCCTCCAAGTCTTCCAGTGCCGGTTGCACGGTGCGCACCACGAACGGCAAGCCGATCAGGGTCAGGGCCAACACAATGCCGGTAGGCGTATACGCAATGCGAATCCCAAAGGAATCAAACCATTGTCCTATCCAGCCGGTATGGGCATAGAGTGTGGTCAATGCGATGCCGGACACGGCAGTGGGCAAGGCGAACGGTAAATCCACCAGCGCATCCACGATGCGTTTGCCCCAGAAGGAGTACCGCACCAGCACCCAGGCCACCAGAAAACCAAAGACGGCATTAATAATGGCCGCGATAAAGGCCGCCCCGAAACTCAGTTTGTAGGATGCGACGACCCGTGGATCGGTTACGGCCTTGGCCCAGAACTCCGCCCAGGTCATTTGGCTGGTGAGAAAGAACAGGCCGGCCAACGGGATCAGGACGATCAGACTGGTGTAGAACACCGTAAAGCCAAAGGTCAGTCCGAATCCCGGCAGTACGCGATGTGATGTTCTCTTTTTCGCCATAATATCTCTCCCGGTAGGGGATGAGGGGTGCGGGCGGCGAACCGCCCGCACCCCATCGGGTCTGCATGTTTACGGTTGATAGATGCGATCGAATTCGCCGCCGTCATTGAAGTGAACGCGATTGGCTTCGCCCCAGCCGCCGAACACGTCGCCGATCGTGAACAACTCGATTTCCGGGAACTGGTGCAGGTACTTGGCGAGGAACTCAGGGTTGCTCGGGCGGTAGTAGTACCGACCGGCAAGGTCCTGGCCAATATCCGAGTACAGGAACTCAAGATAGGCCTGAGCAACTTCGCGCGTTCGTTTGCGATCTGCATTCCGGTCCACCAGCGCCACCACGGTTTCCGCGAGGATGCTGATTTCAGGAATCACCACTTCGACGCCCGCAGCGTCCAGCTCGTTCTGGCTCAAGAGAATCTCGTTCTCCCAGTTGATCAACACATCGCCGATCCGGCGTTGAACAAACGTGTTGGTGGCGCCCCGGGCAGCGCGATCCAGCACCGGCACGTTCCTGTAGACCTTGGTGACGAATTCGCGTGCTGCGTTTTGTGCAGCGGCAATTTCGTCGGCGAACTCCGCGGGATTTGCGAGTATGTGGACATAATTCTCGCCCAGCTCGCGGCGCAAGACATAGCCCCAGACCGCGAGGTAGTTCCAGCGCGCCACGCCCGAGGTCTTCGGGTTTGGCGTAATGACCTGAACGTCTGAACGGATCAGATCTTCCCAGGATGTGATGTTCTTGGGATTGCCTTTCCGTACCAGCAGCGCCAGCGTGGAGGTGTACGGAGCGCTGTTGTTCGGCAAGCGCTCCTGCCAATGCTCAGGCAAAAGGCCCGCATGCTCGGCGATGGCGTCAATGTCCGCCGCCAGCGCCAGGGTCACCACGTCGGCCTCCAAGCCGTCGATCACCGCGCGTGCCTGACTGCCCGACCCGCCGTGCGACTGACGCACGGTAACGCGTTGGCCGGTTTTCTCCTGCCAGTGCTGGGTAAAGGCCTGATTAACTTCTCGGTACAGTTCGCGCGTCGGATCGTACGACACGTTCAATATTTCCACCCGTTGCGCTTGTGCGCCGACCGCAACAAACACGGTCAGTATGACCGCCCATATGCGTCCTAACCATCTATTTTTCATTTCTGTTTTCTTCCTTTGATGTATGTATATTTCTGTTTTGATTGAGTGTTTTGGTTTGAGAGGGGATCCGTCGTGGCTTCGACAGTAGCCGTCACCTCGTCCATACCACCATGCTGGCGATGTCCATTGTAGCGTTCGCATTGGAATGCCCTTAGAACGCCACTTGAAGCCGCGAAATAATGACTTGTTCGTTATCCCGGTCTCCACCTTCGACTGCCCCGCCGCTGAAATCGGTCTCTTCGTACGTCAGTGACAACTTGAGGTTGGACGTCAGGTAGCCATTAAGGCCCACCGCCCAGGATTCCGCCTTGCTGGCGGATCGATTGGGGTTGGCGAAGTCGGGAAAGGTCTTTGAGTCCGCATCGAATGCGCTGAAGCGGGTGGCAAGTTCCCATGCGCCCCACTGACCGGCAGAGGGGTTAAAGGGCTTGGACGGGTTGACGCCACCGAAGCCATTGTTTTCACCCGTCAGCATCCACGATGCCGTGATGAGCCACGCTTGATGACTCAGGTCTTCCGTCAACTCGCCCTTGCGCACCTCGGTCGATGACTTGATATACTCCCCGAGTAGTCCGAAGGGGCCGATGTAGTAGTAGGCTTGTGGTGCAATGCGCGCGACCGTCCCGTCGGCAATCACCGTGTCCTCAAGTTCTTCTGCGACCAAATAACTGAAGAATCCGTTTTGGCCCGGGGTCCGTACACCCGCCAGCTGTGGATTGCTCAGGTTGCCCTGACGTTTTCCGTATGAGCCCGCAATACCGATTCCAAGGCCCTCCAGCGCGGTGATGTCCGAACCCCTGAACGGATGCGCGAAGATGCGACCGATCAAATCCTTCTTGTCATCCGCGTCGCCATTGACGCTGCCACCGTCCGGTGCGCCGTTAAACACGCCGGCGGCGTAATCTAGTCGGCGGTCCAGCAGCGAGCCATAAAGCTGCACGCCCAACTCCCGGTTTGGCGCGAGGCTCGACGGGTAAGCGCGTTCAGCGAGACGCAGGGCCGTGCCTGACTGCAAGCGCTCCAAACTGATCGGGGCCTTGAACTTGCCTGCCCGCAATTTGGCGGCGGGATGAAACGCAATGTCGACATGCGCGTCCTGAATGGAGAATCCCGATCCACCGAATTCCGGCATGATGCGGTATTCCGCCCATTCGCCGGCGCGACCTTTAACAATGACACGCGCCCGGCGCACGAGAAACTGGTCCGTTCCGGCGTCAGTGCTATCCGCAAAGAAACGTGCATCGGACTGCGCGTATCCGCGTATGCGCAGGCGATAGAGATTGTCCGGTGACTCCACCGACAATCCACCTCGTCCCACCGTCACGGTGGCCTGTTGGTTCAGTCGTTGCTCTACGGCGTCTAAGCGGCCCGCCAGATCATCCGATCCCTGCGCGCTTATAGTTAGAAAAGCCATGCCGGCAAAGGCCGCCGCCACAGACTTTCGATAGTTATGTAATGTGTTACTCATGATTTACTTTCCTCTTATGTTTAAATATGAACTCGACGTGCGCTCTCTCCGCTGGAGCGGTTGGGAACGGCCTGAATGTGTGTTCGACCTCCGTTAGAACGGTCGGTGCTCCGGAACGCTCCGGCAGGTCATCGACAACGTTTCAAGCCTGCGCCCCTTCGTTTGCCGGTAAGCTGTTCCAGCCGAAATTTTTCGCGACGTTCGATCTGCACAATGCGTCCGTCATGTACATGCAGCTCGACGGATCCGTATCGCAAACCGCGCACAGCGGCCTCGATCCGCTCCACGATGGCTTGCGAATCACTTTCGTTATATGGAGTGGGGTCGGTCATAGGATATAACTCTAGTATAGTAGTAGACTAATGGCCTAAATAAAAACAGCAGGGTTTCTGCCCTTTAAAGTTTCTTCCGTTTTGGGGTGGCTAGCATGTCCTGGAGCGTCGTCTGGTCTAATACGTCAGCGATGGCTTCGCGCACCCGCTTCATCACCGGCCGAATGCGACACTCATTCTCCGGCCCGCAATCCTTGCATTTCGCATACGCCGTCTTGCTTACACAAGCCACAGGGGCTAGGGGACCATCCATCAGTCGAACCACATCACCTATGACAATCTTTGTTGCAGGCTGTGCGAGAAAATAGCCGCCACCTTTTCCTTTCTTGCTTGCCAGGTATCCTTCCTTGTTCAGTTCGAGTAGAATATGCTCAAGAAACTTCTTGGGTATATTCTCCTCCGCTGCCAAATCAGCAATCAACACAGGCCCTTGATCTGCTTTCAGGGCCAAATGAATCAGTGACCGCAGCGCATACTTTGTTTTCTTGGTTAACATCTCTATAGGTATAGTAGACTTATAGGCTGATTCGTGTGATGCGTCAACTGTTTTTTTGAAGTTTCTTTGTCCGGTGCGTTTTTGATTCCGGTTGCCTTATTGCATCGGTCTGCTTATCCTTTCAACTTTCTGACCGAAGCTGTGTGTGTAGTGAGGTGAGTATTATGGCGGCAACGCCACGGATGAAATTGTTGATTATTCACGGGTGGGGCGGTTCCTATCTGGAAGCTGCGGCCCGTGTGACGGATTTGTTGAAAGTCGACGCGTATTGGCATGAGGGATTATATCTCGTGCCCCGGCGCGGATCCTCTTTGTTGCGACATATCTTGAATGAGCCTGCCGATGATCGTTACATCACGGCTCTGCGCAAGCTGATTGTAGGCTGCTTCATGCAAGCGCCACCTGCGCCTACCAGTATCTCCAGCGATGCCGATAACTATAGCCGCTTTTCTGAAGATCGCTTGCGACGCGATTTCCCCAGTTTTGGCATCACCGTCGGGCCGGACACGCGTTGGCGGCGCGCGGCTCAATTGAAGGCCGAGGCCGAAAAAGAATTGGAGCCTGTGCTAGCGGTGCTGCGCCAACTACAGGAAGATGCCGCGAAGACCGAAGATGCCCGAACGGAGGCGTGGGTGCGCGAGCGACTTGAGGCGTTGTCCA
>SLCI01000029.1 GCA_007125875.1 Kiritimatiellia bacterium
ATGACGCCGATATCCATCCCAACCGACTCCATAAAGGCTTCCAACGCTTCCTGCGCAATATTGAATAGGTTGGGGTAATAGATGACACCCGCCGCATCCGAATCGCGTAGGCGCAAAGAGGTATGATACGTGAACATAATCGGTGACTTTCTATTTACTGTGGCGTTTGTTCGATGCCGTCCAAGATTTCAGTCTCTGTGTAAAGCCGTCCCAGTCCGATGCCCGGACATTCTTTGCAGATGGCTTGCCAAGCAGCCTTTGAGCGTAGATTCTGCAGCCAAAAGGGGTAGGTGCGGCACTGACTGGGCCGCGCTGAATAAATCGTGCAACGCTCCTCAAAGAAGATGCAGTCGCCGTTTGGCTTTTCGATGATGCGATAGGCGTCTTCGTAGGGCTCGAGATAGCGGGCTGCGCAATCGTCCACCGACAAGTTCAGCAGTTCCGCCAAGGTTTCCACTTCGGCTTCGCTGATTTCAACAATGCCGGGCGCGCCGGTGCAGCAGTTTCCACAATCGGTGCACTCGAAACGAATGCCCTCAGCGAAGAATGTCTTAGTCGGTATCTCACTCATTTGGCGCGAGCTTTTCTTCGAACTCCTTGAGTCGGCGTCCGGACAATGGATTCGGCTTCCCATTCATGAGTTCCCGCAGTGCAGCTAGCTCATCCGCCGAGAATCGTTTGCCTTCTAGGACGTGGCGTTTGAACGAGGCGTAGGCGAGGGGAGCAACGGCTTCGGCGAGTGTTCCGATCGCTTCCGCATACTGGCGAATTTCCCATTGGGCATGATTGTCCGCGCGCAACTTGATGAAATGGAAAAGATTATGTAAATCCATTTGCCAGTACCACTGTGTGTACAAGGACAGCGGCAAATTGATCCGGGCCAGCTCGCGCGCGACGCCATCGTTGATCAGCTCTTGATAGGAGGCATAGGCGCTGCCTTGCTCTTGGCGCAGTAGGTCGATCACTTTTTGGCGCAATTCAACCGGCACCTCATCACTGGATCGGCCTTGCTTATTGTCGGTGCTCTGATAGCTGACTTGATCCAGTTTCGGCACATAAAACTCACTTTCCATGACGCTGTATCGCCCGGAGATTTCGTTGAGTCGGGCGGTGCGATGGCGGATCCACTGTCGGGCCACGAAAATCGGCATTTTGCAATGCAGTTCAAGGATGACGTGTTCAAAAGGCGAGGTGTGCTGGTGGCGCATCAGATAATCGATCAGTCCGGCATCCTCGCGCACGGTCTTGGTGCCTTCGCCATAGGAGACGCGGGCGGTCTGGACGATGCGATTATCGCCGCCCATATAGTCCACCAGACGGACGAAACCGTGATCCAGGACTTTGATCTCTTGATCCAGATATGCTTCGGCTTCGGGCACAATACAACGGGCCATGATCGGTTCCTTTATTTCTTCTTGAGCGTGAGCTCGTTTATCTCAGTCAGTTCTAGGCGCAGCGGTGGGATGTTCTACCAACTCGATGAGTTCGTCGAGTCGCGAGATGGTGGCCACGGCGCCCGCGGCAATAAGGTCGGTTGCCGAGTAGTGTTCGGATACAATCCCAATCGTGTGCGCGCCCGCTTGTGATCCAGACTGCATATCGACCGGATTATCACCAATCATGATGGCATGGCGCGGATCGGTGGCGAGAGCCGCAGCGGCCTTCAGCACGGGTTCGGGATGCGGTTTGGCTTGGGCAACATCTTGCAGGCCGACGATGACCTCGAAACAATCGAGTATGTTGAGACCGCCCAGGATGCGATGTGCGCCATCGGACATACGGCTGGTGGCTATCCCAAAGCGCATCGCGGGATGAAAATGAGCCAGCATCGCGTCGAGGCCGGGAATCGGCTGGGACATTGAGCAGGCCACAGGATCAAAGGCGGCCCGGTAATCATCGACGAGCTGATTCAATTGATCGGGCGAAGCATCCGGCCATACGATCGAAAACATTTCGCGTAATGGCTTGCCAATCAATCGGCGGATCTCGCTGTCGGCAAGTGGATCGCGGTTTTGTTGTGCGAGTGCACTGCTGAAGCCATGACAAACGGCAGCGGACGCGTCAATGAGCGTGCCGTCGAAGTCAAAGATGAGGGCTTGGATCTGCCGGAATCGCATCAATCGTCTTCCAGCTCATGGGCGGGCAAAAGTGGTGTAGTCCCCGGATCGATGTCCCGCGCACGGAAGACGGCAAACAGCGGACGCCGCGCCGATGCGAGCTTATTGAGTGGATGCCGGATCACGTGTGATCCATCCTCAATGAATTCGGGTTGCATGTGGGCGCTGGCAAGCAGGTAGTCGTAGCGGACATAGCTGTCGCTATCGGCATCAAAGAACGTCCAGCTCTCGCCGTATTCGTCGGCTGGACGTAGATCGATCAAGTACTGTTGGCGGTTACCCATCAGGGTACGCAACGGGGCGGAGCCGACATGATCATTGAGGTCGCCCACCACCAGCAGATTGAGACGACGATCGCGTGAGAGGGCGCGCCTGACATGATTATTCAGCAGCCGCGCCTCGCTGCGTCGCATCTCGGTATGGCCGGCCGGGTGATACTCTTTGGATTTTAGCTGCGCATTGATGAGCCGAAAGGAGTAATGGGGCGAAATCGAAATATCGAGTTCGAGAAATCCTCGTTTCACGGGGAGCTGAGCGTCGCCCATCGTATAGATATCATCCAGTCGCTGATACACGGAGGTAATCGGATACCGACTCAGCACGGCAAGATGGGCGTCGGAGCCTTCCTGCATGAGCAATTCTGCGAATGGATAACTCAGGCCCTTCGCCTCGAGTGCTTCCTGAAACTGCTGAAAGACCTCTTCGTGGCCCATTTCCTGCAGCGCCAAGATGTCAGGGGCAGTCTCGGCGATAATGGTGAGCACGGCGTCGCGCGATGCTTCCGGTTTCGGATCGTTGGCTTGGCCGTCACCCGTGCGGTCGGCGTAGCCGTATTGATCGACATTGAAGCTCATTACCGTGAAATATTCGCCTCTTGGCCAAGGCCGAGACGAAGACTCCGACTCCGCTTCAGGTGAGGAGCTGGGACCGCACGCAACAAGCACGCTGAGTCCAAGCAGGACCGTCAGCAGCTGAGTGGCTTTATGCGTAGCTATTCTCGATCTTTTCGGCCACATCACGATAACTGATATCCACGGAGTAGATCTCTTTAAAGAATTTAGCGGCTTTCTGCTTGTCACCCATGGCCTCAGAAATGAGTCCGAGCTCGTACAGAATATCTTTCTTCGTGTCATCCAGCACTTGCATCTCGGAGGCAGCCTTTTCGAGCTGTTCCAATGCGATATCGTACTGTTCCTTGCTCTTGAAGCACATGGCCATGTAATACAGCGATCGCGTGCGGCGCTGGGGATTACGCTGCGACTGCTGGAACTGCTGAATGGCTTCGTTCATGCGATCATTTTTGTATAGCAAGACGCCAAATTCATAACGGAACTGGAGATCGTTGGGATAACGCTTCACGCGGCCTTCCGCCTCCTCGAGTTCGAAGGTATCACGTTCCTGGCTCTTGGCTTCCGCTGCTGCCTCGTCACCCGAGTCCTTGAGCGCCTTCACTTCGGCGTCGAACTGTTTCAGCTTCACGTTGGAGAGGGCCCGATCAATTTGCGGATCTGCGCCGCCACTCAGCGTTTGCGCTTCATTCAGTGTATCAATGGCCTGATCCAGTTGACCACCGCGCGCATACAGATCGGCGAGGGTCCGGCGATAATTAATGTTGCCGGGCTCGGCTTCGATTTTCGCCAAGCTGTCGGCGATCAGCACATCGATATCCTTGGTCGATTTAACCGCCTTGGCTTCTTGCTCGAGGCGCGTGGCTTCGCCGGCATCCTTAATCATATCCCGGTACGTACCGCCGCCACTCCAGCCGCCCTTGTTCATGGTGTCCAGCGCGCTGGCATCTTTGAACGCTTTGACGAAAACAGGATCGTTCGGCTTCAATGTCAGCAATTTTTCGTACACGTCACGCGCCTTTTGCGTCGCATTGGTGTCGAGATACATCTGGGCTAGCTGTTTGAGTAACTCGATATCCTTTGGGTAAAATTCGCGGGCGACTTCAAGCATCAACACGGCAACCTCCGGCATATCGGCCGCTTCGGCTGCTTGCACGTGTACCTTAATGAAGGATTTGTTCAGCGGGTCGGCAGTCAGCAATTTTTCGGACTGCTTCAGTGCTTTGAGCGGATCTTTTTTCAAGGCTCCACTGACGGACATCATCCCACCGATGCCGGTGATAGAGGATATTACGTGAGTGACCGAGCCACCTTTTTTGGCCTTGAACTCTTTGACTTGAGCCGCACGCAAAAGCTTGCGGGCTTGGAAGAGTTTAGGCTCCAAATCGAGCACGTTGGTAAGGATGTCGATCGCGAACTTTGTATTGCCGCGTTCCATGGCCGCGAAACCTTTTTCATACATGTCGCGAATTTTTCGAGGGACTTCTTCTAGCGTAACTTCAGCCATGCAAACTTCTCCTTCCGTTCACTTGCTGCGGATGTTATGAAATCAACCATGCGCTGGCAACTGCTTAATTCTGGACGAGCGACCCGATGGGGTACTTTTTTCAAAGGATTTTTGCTTATTGCCTTATTCATCGTCAGTAGCACCTGGCTGGGTCTCTCGCGTGACACCCGTGCGGCTGGTCGAGCACGTCCGGTTGATGTCGGTGATCAGGAATACTGGCCTATCCCACTTTTAGCCCGAGAATTCGGTGTGCAGTATCATAGCTTCGATGACAAACGCTTTCGCTTAGCTAACCGCGAAATGGAACTTTCATTTGAAGTGGGGGGGCGACGAGCGTTTGTGAATGGTGTATTGGTGTGGTTGCATGAACCGGTGCTGCCCGGCCGACGCGCGCCCATGCTATCCGCGACCGATGTTGAGACGATCCTTTCGCCCTTGTTGCGACCGCTCGACTCGCTGCGGCAGGTCGGGTACCAACGCGTTGTTTTGGATGCGGGGCATGGTGGCAATGATCCGGGCGCGCAGGGGCCGACTGGCTCGGTGGAGAAAGACTTAGCGCTGACTGTAACGCTTGGCATTGCGAAGCTGTTGGAGGAGGCGGGCGTAGACGTTTATCTTACCCGACGGGATGATAGCAGGTTGTCACTGTCGAACCGCGTCGTCCGAACGCGAGAGGCGGGTGGAGATCTGTTTGTCAGCCTTCACTTCAATTCATCGGCTAATACTGACGCGCAAGGTAGCGAAACCTTCGTCTTGACGGCGGGCGGGCATGCCTCGACTTCTCAGCAACCGGGCGGATCCTATCCCGCGGCTGTTGAGGCGAACGAGTTTGACGGAGCAAATGCGCTGTTGGGATTCCTGATTCAGCAACGACTACTCGAGCAGACAGGAAATCAGGATCGCGGCCTACGGCGGGCACGCTTTTATGTATTACGCGAAGCGGTCACGCCCGCGGTGCTGGTGGAGGCCGGCTTCCTTACCAATCTGGACGAGGAAGCGCGTGTGATGGATCCGGCATTCCAGGCGCGCATAATACGCGGTATTGCGGATGGCATTTTAGATTATACCGGCCTGGTGATGCGGGCCCGAATAGAGGATTACTTATGAGTGATGAAAAGAAAGAACCGGATGATCCATCGGTTGAAGAATTGCAGAAACAGTTCATGGATATCCTGGGCAAGACACAGTCGATGTTTATGAGTGATGCGTCGCACGCGACCGGTTCACCCGTGGGTGATCCCCATCCACCGCAAGCCGCGCAGGAACCGGATCCGCTCTTGGAGCAAATCCGCGCGTTCACGTTGAAGCCGCGCGAGGTACGCGATTATCTCGATCGCTTTGTGGTGAAACAAGAAGAGGCGAAAAAGGTGTTAGCCGTTAGCGTGTGCGATCACTACAACCATGTCCGCCGTTGTCTCGAAGAACCCGAATTGCGCCAGCAGGATTATGCCAAACCCAACATCATTTTGCTGGGACCTACCGGTGTGGGGAAAACCTATTTAATGCGCTGCATCGCTCGTTTGATCGGTGTGCCTTTTACCAAAGCGGATGCGACAAAATTCTCCGAAACGGGGTATGTCGGCAGTGATGTTGAAGACATCGTGCGCGACTTGGTGAAAGCCGCCGATGGCAATACGGAATTGGCGCAATACGGAATCGTCTACATTGACGAGATCGATAAAATTGCGGGGCAGGGGAACGGACAAGGACGCGACGTCTCCGGGCGAGGGGTGCAAATCAACCTGCTGAAGCTGATGGAGGAAACGGAAGTCAACCTGCACAGCCAAACGGATCTGATCGGTCAAATGCAGGCCGTGATGGAAATGCAGCGGAGCGGCGGCAAGGCGCAGAAGCGTACCATCAATACGCGGCACATGCTGTTTATTGTCAGCGGCGCGTTCGATAAACTCTCCGATATCGTGCAATCCCGTATTGATCATTCCCGGATTGGTTTCAAGCAAGGCCAAGTGGCAACGGCGAAAGATGAGGCCGAGGTCGATTATTTGCCTCAAGTAGAGACGACCGATTTTATCAAATTTGGTTTCGAGCCGGAGTTTATCGGTCGTTTACCGGTGCGCGTCGTGTGTGAGCAGTTGAAGGCCGATGATCTCGAGCAGATTCTGGTGAATTCTGAAGGCAGTGTGTTGCGCCAATATCGCGAGGACTTCCTCGGGTATGAGATCGGATTGCACACGACGCCCGAAGCTATTAAGGAAATCGCGCGCCGCGCCGAGAAAGAAAAGACAGGGGCCCGCGGCCTCATGACAGTCCTTGAGCGCGCCTTGCGTGATTTCAAATATGAATTGCCATCGACCCCAATCCGCT
Source organism: Kiritimatiellia bacterium (assembly GCA_007125875.1). GTDB lineage: Bacteria > Verrucomicrobiota > Kiritimatiellia > SLAD01 > SLAD01 > SLAD01. Next base: position 6,798 of record SLCI01000029.1, read on the forward strand.
CGCTCGAATTGACGGCCGATTTATTGGCGGATCCGGACGCGACCTTGCGTGACCTGTTGTCTGGTGAAGAGGGGGCGATCCGCGAACAGCGTAAGGCCGATATTCATGCCTTTGCTGAGCGGTTTGCGAAAGAACATGGTTTGCACTTAACCTTCACTGAAGATGCGATGGAGGCGTTGCTGGAACGCTGTGTCGATTCGGGCAAGACGATGCGGGCCCTGTGCGAAGAGATCTTCCGCAACTTTGAGTATGGACTCAACCTGGTCAGCCGAAATCGTGGCACAAACGAGTTCGATATCACGGCCGAGGTGATCGAGGCACCTGACCAGACCCTCTCGCAATGGGTGGTCGAGAGTCATCGCCAATGACAGGCTTTAAGCGACCTTGACATCACGCCCCGTATATCTTTCCTGAGTTCAACACGCGGACGGGCTGTTTTTGTAAATCATGGGTACGTTCAAGGGGTAGATGAAAAGTTTGTTGGTCTCTGATGATTCTCGAAAGGGAGCAATCTGCGTGAGAACGTGAGAGACAAGGGCGAAAGATTAAGGCGAAAGATAAAGGAATAGCGTCTTTTCCCCCTTGTCTTTCGCCTTAATCTTTCGCCCTCATCTCTGGCTGCGGAAACATGGCCGGTAAGGAAAAGAGGGGGAGAAGCTCGAATTCAGGTCAATCCAATACAGACATGAGAATTAGACATCAACTGGGACATCGATTTTGATTTCACCTTGGGTGCCCAATGTTGAACTCAGGAGCCATCGCCAGTGACAGGCCGCTAACCAACCTTGACATCGGGCCCCGTATATCTTTGGGTAGGAGGTATGATCACAATACTTCAAAGATTATCCGTGCTGGGCTTGATTACCTTTCTGTCGTTTGGATGTGGGCAAGTCCCGCAGACCGAAGTTCTGCAGATTTGGTCGCATCAAGGGCAGGAAGCCGAAAATCGCGCCATGCGCGAGATTGTGGCCGCCTTCAATGAGACCCATGCCAAACTCGGGATTCGCGCAACGATCGAATTCTTTCCTGACTATCAATACACGGAGCGACTGTCCATCGCAGCCGCTGCCGGCGATATGCCCGACGTATTTGGTGTAGATGGTCCCACCGTTGCGCAATTTGTTGAGAGTGGCTTATTGCATCCGCTTTCCGACTATTTTTCGGACGCCGAGCTTGATGACTTTCTGGATACCATCATCAATCAGGGCACGATCGATGGCGTGCTGTACACCTTGGGGGCATTTGATTCTGCCTTAATTCTTTACTATGACCGCGTCGTGTTTGATGAGGTGGGCATTGAGTCGCCACCTTTTGGCGAAGCGTGGGACTGGCAAACCTTCCTCGACGCATGCCAACAATTGAAGGAGCACGGCATCTCGCCGGTCAGCTTGCATATGAATGTGACCGCGGACGAGTGGTTCACCTACGCCTTCAGCCCATTGATTTGGTCGGGTGAGGGGCATTTGATCGATACCGATGCCAATCAAATTGAAGGTGTGCTGAACTCTCCTGCCAACATCGCCACGCTGACGAAATGGCAAGCCTTGTTCACAGAGGGCTTTGCTGCCCGTAATCCGATGAATCCCAATCCGTTCGGTGCCGGAGAAACGGCCATGGACTGGAACGGCCATTGGATGGCTCGCTCACATTTTGAAGCCAAAGGGCATCGCCTCGGCGTGATGCCTTTGCCGAAGATTGGCGATCAGCCGGCAGCGGCTTCGGGCAGCTGGAGCTGGGCCATTGCCGCCACCACGGACAAGACCGATACGGCTGTTCGGTGGATCCGCTGGATAACAGACCCTGAGACGGGCATTGTGCCGATCGTAAATGCTGGTGGCGCAGTGCCATCCCGACAGTCAGCGTTCGAATTCTTTCCCGAGTATGAAGAGGATCCGTTCCGTCTGTTTCGCTTCCTGTTGGAGTCGTACGGTCGATCGCGACCTCAAACACCGCTTTATCCCAATTTGACGCAGCAGTTTGCCGCAGCGGTGCGGGATATCGCCCAAGGTGCTGATGTTGAGGAGCGACTGAATCAAGCAGCGTCAGCGGTGCAGCGTCTGGCTGATCGCTAACAGCCTACGGAGCAACGATGAATCGCCGTAGCTGGGAAGCGTGGTTGCTGTTATTGCCCGCACTGCTTGTGCTGGGGACCTTTGTGGCGTGGCCGTTGGTGCGAGCGCTGTTGTGGAGTTTTACCGATGCCAACCTCTTCGCGCCGCATAACGCGGAGTGGAATCGCGGCTCCCACTATTCTTATTTGATCTCTGATCCTCGCTTTCGTCAGGCGTTCTTAAACACGGCGCTGTTCGCCTTAATGGTTGTGCCGTTGCAGTCGGTGATTGCGTTCTTCCTCGCGCTTTGGGTGAATCGACCAGAACCCTATTGGCGCTGGTTGCGGACAGCTTTTTTCGTACCCGTTGTCGTTTCGATGCCTGTTCTGGCGATTCTCTGGACCATGTTGTATCAACCGCTGGAAGGGGATCAGGTCGGTTTGATCAATTCAGTACTGCTTGTAGTAGGCTTGCCGGCTCAGGACTGGCTGCAGAATCCGCTGCTGGCTTTGCCAGCGATAGCGGCCATGTCGGTTTGGCAAGGCGTCGGATTCCAAATGATGATTTTCCTGGCGGGCCTGCAACAGCTGTCACGTGATCAATTGGAAGCGGCGCGAATTGATGGCGCGAATGGCGCGCAGCGCCTCTGGTACGTGATCATACCGAGCATGCGAAATAGCCTGCTCTTTGTCTGGATTACTACCACCATTCTGGCCTTTCGCCTGTTTGTTCAGCCGTATCTGATGACGCGTGGCGGTCCACAGGACCGAACGGTATCGATTATCCAGTATTTATACGAAACGACCTTCTTAAATCGTGATTTAGGCTTGGCTAGTGCTGGCGCGATTCTGTTTCTACTGCTGGTTGCTGTGATCACGCTAGTACAACAACGCGCGCAACGGGAGGTGCGATCATGAAGCGCATCCTCGGTTGGGGACTCAGTCTATTGGTGGCGTGGTTCTTTCTCGTACCGCTGATTTGGATGGTGCACGCCTCGCTCCGGCCCGAAGCTGAAATCTTTCGAGGGGGGATGCTGTCGATATTCTCAATCGATCAATTGTCCTGGTCGAATTACGCCGATGCATGGCGTCGGGCGCAATTCGGACGCGCGTTGCTCAACTCGATCATCCAACTGGTCGGGATCATCGGCATCGGTCTCTGGATTAATTCGATGGCCGCCTTCGCTTTTGCGCGCATGCAATTTGCGGGCCGCGATCTCTTGTTCGCCTTGGTTTTGATTCTGGTGATTCTGCCGGTCGAAGTATTGATCATTCCGCTATTCCTGACGGCTCGTGACTTGAACTTGATGGGGGGATATGCCGCTACGATGGGCGCCTTGATCATTCCGTTCACGGCGAAGGCCGTGAATGTCTTTTTCTTGCGGCAACATTTTCTACAGTTGCCCACCGCATTAGAGGAGGCGGCTCGAGTTGAAGGTGCCAACTGGTTCCAAATCTATTGGCACATTGCGTTGCCCTCCATTAAGCCCGCCTTGGCAACAGTGATCGTGCTGGATGTACTGACGCATTGGAGCGACTTCATCTGGCCACTGGTCGTTTGTACGCGCGAGGAGACCCGCACGGTCCAGATCAGTCTGGCAAACTTATTTACGCAACCGCCCATCCAGTATGGCGCGATTCTCGCCTGTGCAGTCATGGCGACACTGCCCGTCTTGATCCTTTTCCGTTGGATTCAGCGGCATGTCGTCTCCAGCGAGCTGGCTGCTGGAATTAAGTAGTGTGGCCGATCTGGCCATTGTGGGCGTACGCCTCCCGAATCTCTGCAGGTGGGGGGAGAGAAGCCGTAAATCTTCTCATCATAAAAGCATACTACTTGCGAGGAGAAGGGTAATGATATAATCTGCTGGGCGTCGATTGAAGACGGATACCTGTGTCCCCCCACATATCCTAAATCCGTCTCACGCTTAGAGGACAAGTTAGGTATGAGATTCGATCAGTACGACACCGGAAATTTCTATGATGAGCTTTTTGAGGCGCCGGGTGTGCCCCGTCCGGGTGCGCAGCTCCTCGTGGACCGCATTCACTCGCTTTCTGAAGGCGATATCCTCCGTCGTCAAGCGGCGGCTGAGCAGGCGCTGCTTCAAATGGGCATCACCTTCAATGTCTATGGAGCGGATGGCGGTACAGAGCGAATTTTCCCATTCGACATCATTCCACGGATCATCTCTGGGCAAGAGTGGAAGGCCGTGGAAGCAGGATTGCGTCAGCGTATCGAGGCGCTGAATCTATTTATTCATGACATTTATCATGACCAACATATCTTGCGCGACGGCATCATCCCGCGTGACCGCATTTTATCGGCAGGGAGTTATCGGGCGGTATGTGCTGGACTAAATCCTCCCAAAGACATTTGGTGCCACATCACTGGAACCGATTTGATCCGTGATGAGAAGGGCAGTTTCTTTGTGCTGGAAGACAATCTGCGCTGTCCATCCGGTGTCTCATACGTCTTGGCCAATCGGCAGGTGCTGAAACGGACGTTTCCGTATGTATTTCATCAATCCAATGTTCGGGCGGTGGTGGATTATCCCAGTCATCTGCTCGAAACGCTGAAATATCTGTCGCCCAATATGCATGAGGAGCCAACCGTCGCCGTATTGACGCCGGGGATCTACAATTCGGCATACTATGAGCATTCCTATCTAGCCCAACAAATGGGGGTGGACCTTGTTGAAGGGTCCGATTTAGTGGTCGATAACGGATTCGTCTGCATGCGCACAACCAAAGGCCTACAGCGGGTCGACGTGCTGTATCGTCGCATCGATGATGATTTCCTTGATCCGCAGGTTTTCCGCCCTGACTCAATGCTGGGTGTACCTGGACTATTCGATGTCTATAAATCGGGACGTGTTGCCCTCGCTAACGCGCCCGGCACAGGGATCGCGGATGATAAGGTCATCTATGCCTACGTTCCGCGCATCATTAAGTATTATCTGGATCAGGAAATGATTATCCCGAATGTGCAGACCTACATTTGCGAGGAGCAGGACGACTTAGCCTACGTGCTCGATCACTTGGATGAGTTGGTCGTCAAGGCCGCGAATGAATCCGGCGGTTACGGCATGTTGGTTGGACCACATTCCACGAAGGAGCAGCAGGACGATTTTACTGACCGCATCCGCAATAATCCACGCAATTACATCGCGCAGCCGACGCTGGCGCTTTCGCGAGCGCCGGTAATTGTGGATGGCGGGTTCGAGGGGCGACACGTAGATTTGCGTCCTTACATTCTGTATGGCAAAGACATCTATGTGATGCCCGGCGGACTCACGCGGGTCGCCCTCAAGAAGGGATCACTGGTTGTGAACTCCTCGCAAGGCGGGGGCAGCAAAGATTCGTGGGTATTGGCGGACTAAGGAGTTATGAAATCATGTTAAGTCGTGTCGCCAACTCATTATACTGGATGGGACGCTACATTGAGCGGGCCGAAAACGTCGCTCGTTCGATGGAAGTGAATTCGCATATGGTCCTTGATCTGCCGGGGGAGGCCTCTAGTCAATGGGCGCCGCTGGTGACCATCACGGGGGATTCCGCCGCCTTCAATGCTCGCTATGATGTGGCCACTCCAGAGAATGTGATTCAGTTTCTGGCCTTCGATCGGGAAAATCCGAATTCGATCATCTCCTGTCTCAGCGCTGCGCGCGAGAATGCCCGCATTATTCGGCCAACCATCCCGACCGAGCTGTGGGAATGTATCAATAAGAATTACCTCTATGTGACGCGCACCGCGATTAGCCAGGATGTGTTTGAGTCGCCGTATGAATTTTGCCAGTCGATTAAACTGGCTAGTCAAACCTTTCTCGGTTTGATGCAGGTAATTATGACGCATGGGGAAGGGTGGCACTTTAGCCGGTTGGGTCGCACCTTGGAGCATGCGGATCAAACCACCCGATTGTTGGATGTGAAATACTTTATTTTGTTGCCCACCGTTGATCATGTCGGGCTTTCGGTAGATGATATTCAGTGGGCTGCTGTGCTGCGTTCAGCGAGTGCTTTTGAGATGTATCGACAGAAATATGGCGTGCTATTGCCCGATCGGATTGTCGAATTTTTGCTGCTTGAACGTACCTTCCCGCGCGCCGTGCTCTATTGTTTGGATATGGCTGAGGAATCGTTGCGCAAGATCAGTGGTTCCGCAGCCGGAACATTTCAGAGTCTGCCTGAGCAGCGCTTGGGCCAACTGCGTTCCGAGCTCATGTATATGCGTGTTGAAGACATCATCGCGCAAGGGCTCCATGAGTTTCTGGACAACACACAATCACGCCTGAATGTGGTGGGCAGCGCGATTCATCAGACGTATTTTGCCTGATGCTCGCTGTGATTCACCCGTTAAGATTCATTCGGTAGCTGCTGTTGATCGCTCGATCAGCAGGGTATCCATGTCCTATCGCACGCGGCTACAGTCCGTGCTGCTGCAAGAAGGCGGCCAAACGGTCGCTGAATTCTTCCGGTGCGAAGGCTAACAGATCTTCGTGTGCGGCACCTTCAACCAACCAGAGTGTGGCCGGTGCCTGCGCGGCCTCATACAAGGCGCGGGTGTCTGACGCCCAAGTATGCATATCCTCTTTTCCCGCCATAATGAATATCGGCGCTTCGATTGTACCGATATGATCGATGGGACTCGCCAAGGCGATATCAAATCCAAGCCGCATCTCCATGAACGGCCGATAAAAAATCCCGGCCAGCCAACCGGGAATACCCACCCGATTGCGAAAGCGGCGATCACCCGCATTCAGCAGTGTGTCATAGGTACATTCCAGGATGACGCCCGCGACATCTTCTCCCAGCCGTTCTGCGGCTAACACAATAGTCGCACCGCCTTGGGATACGCCGTGACAAATGATGCGTTCAGCGCCCTGTTGACGTACCCATGCCAAGGCCGCTGTGAGATCATCGGTTTCAAGCCAGCCAACGGAAATAGTATCGCCATCACTTTCGCCCGTAGCGCGAGAATCATAGAGCAACACCGAATAGCCGCGTTCGGCATACCATTGAGCGCGGGACAACATGAATCCGCGGCCGGCACGATAACGATGCAATAGAATGACCGTGGCCTTCTCGTCGGGTACGGCTCCATACCATCCTCGCAGCGTCAGGCCATCCCGGGTACGAATCGCTATATCTTCAAGCTGAGCGGGAAAATCGGCCGGAGGAGTCCCTGCACTGAAACGAACGGGAGCGGTATGATCGGCTGCGGCACGCCAAGACACCACCAGCAAAGCAAGCCCTCCGAGTAGCGCAAGAAACGCCAACACTTTGATAAAAGAGGAAGAAGCCAACAGATTAGCTCCTAGATGCTGGCGAGAGCAGATCCTGAATCAATGCGTAAGACCATGATTCCGGTAATGACGTGAGTATCGTCTCATCGAACGGGGCACTCGTCTCATAAGCTTGCGAACCGACGGGGCCGTCCAACACGGCAAAAGGAACAGGGTCATCTGTGTGCCCACGTAGTGACACGGGTGTCCGATGATCCATTGCCAGTAATAGGCGGTAAGGCTCGCCAAGCGATTCCATGTGTTTCCAGAGCGGCAGAACGACTTCGCGATCGAATGCTTCTATCGCGCCAGTTTTCAATTTCGCATCGCCCATGTGCCCGCACTCGTCGGGCGCTTCGATATGAACGTATGCGAACGGATGCTCCGCCAAAATATCTTTGGCAGCATCGACTTTGCCGGCGTAATTGGTGTCGATAAATCCTGTTGCCCCCTCAACCTCTGGGGTTGCCAAGCCAGCTAGACGACCGAGGCCCCGGACTAAGTCGACAGCCGTCACCACACCGCCGCTCAGGCCGAACCGCTCTTGATAGGAGGGTAGGGTGAGTGCGCTTCCCTGACCCCACAACCAGAGTTGAGTGGCTGTGTTCTGTCCTGCGGCTTGCCGGGCGCGATTCACGGGATGCTCGGCCAAGATGGCTTTGGAGCGTTCCATTAGATCACATACCTCTTCGCTGCGCTCGCCGGAAGGCAAATGGGCGCCAATCGCTTGGTCAGCGATCTCGTGCGGCGGCTCGGTAGCAATTTTTTGAGGTCCTCGATGCCATACGATTAGATGCCGATAACTGATTCCGGGATAAAACGTCAGTTGATCGGTCTCGAGCTCGGCTGCTACGGCACGAATTAAGGCATCGCCTTCTTCGGTGGTGATGTGCCCCGCCGAGTAATCGATCATCGTCCCGTCTTGAACCGTCACCAAATTGCAGCGGAACGCTACGTCGCCTTCTTTCAACGGGATCCCGGCGCCAACCGCCTCGATTGGCGCACGGCCAGTGTATTTTTCCAAGGCATTGTAGCCTAGCAGACCCATATTACAGACATCGCTGCCAGGCGGTAGGCCGGCTGGAACGGTCTTTAATGAGTGTAAGACACCTGATGCGGCGATCGCACGCATCCCGGGAATAGCAGCGGCCTCAAGTGGCGACTTCCCGCCAAGGAGGTCGACGGGGTAATCCCCCATACCGTCGCCAACCAAGACCAAGTATTTCATGTTGAGACTTAGCTTGCAGACAGCTCTTCGGTAACTTCTTCAGCCAATTCCTCAGCTGCATCGAGCGCAACCTGCTTACGGGATTCCGCATCGGTGTACCTGAAGGTGTATTGGCCGTCCGCCCAAGCGATCGATAGGTCACGAATACCGGCCAAAGCGAAGGCATGCGTGATGACAGGAGTCAACGCGTCGCGCTCATCGTCTTGGCTCAAGACATCATCAGAAGATACCAATAGGATAAGTTTTTTCACCTTATGCAGGGGCGTCGTACCATTCTTATCCATGTTGAATGTAACGCTGGGTGATAACACCTGATCCATCCACGACTTGAGGATGCCGGGCACGGAGTAATTCCACATCGGCGTGGTCAAAACGACGACATCGGACTGATTAAAGATTTCGCCTTGCTCAATGCCGTAGGCACCAGCCAATTGCTCGTCATCTGTGGGTTTGTGACCATCGATAAAGACGGGAAACCAGAAGCCGCGAATCGCTTGATAGTCCAGAAACGGTGGCGGATTCTCGTACAGATCGACGTTGGTAATTTCCACATCAGGGTTCCGCTCAGCCAAGGTACGGAAAAATCCGACGGCCAGTTGTTTGGCGGCCGACTCTTCTGTCGGCTTAGGGTCTGCGCAGATATGTAAAACGTTCATGTTCAATTCCTCTCACCCGCATTCAAACGGCATTAATTAGTTTTTAGTTGCCTAAAGAGCTTCAGTATCCTGTCAGATCATTAACCTCAACCTGATCTGTTCTGGGATTGACCAATTTGGTCAGATAATTGCTCAACTCTCGTCCATATTCGGTGTCCTTGCCCAATTGTGCAAGTTGTTTATGCACAACGGTCAATCCGTCCGGTCCAGACTCTGCTTCCTGAGCACTCGAAAAACGGCGTTGTGGGTTCGGATCAAGAAAACGCTGGAATAAGTATACGATATGTTCGTTTTGGCGGACGTGCGGCGGCAACATATCCGGCAGTCGATCCAACAGACCAATCTTGAATTGGTGGAGATCCGTTTCGGTCATGTTTTTGTAATCCACGAATGGCTCGCCCATCAACATCTCCAATCCAACCAGCCCCACACTGTAAAGATCCGTTTCGGCAGTGCTAGGCTCGCGTCGATGCGTTTCGGGTGCCATGTAGAGCGGGCTTCCCAACAAAAAGCCCATTGGCTCATTGATCATGACCGCACGGCCATAATCCACCAGCTTGGCGTAGCCCAAGCGATCAATCATGATATTCGCTGGCTTAATATCGCTGTGCACAAACCCAAGATTGTGCAGTGATTCGAGGCCGCGAAGCACTTGACGCATAATATAAAGCGCCACACCCGGTTGAATCTGGGCATGGTCTTTCTCTTGCCGGAACACGACGTCTTCAATGCGACGCCAATCCTCTTTCTCGCTGTTTTCACGCGCTTGTTGCTGCACGGCGCTGGATAGCAGACACTGAACGTCAATTCCGTCAATCAGCTCCATCTGGATATAGCCAATCCCACTGGTCTCCTCATACACATCCCGATTGACGAGATGGGGGCTTCGAACAGGCTGCAGTCGTGAGGTCTGAATGGCCATGCGGCCCATGTCGGTCCAATATTTTTTGGCGCTGGGATAAATGGCCGGATCAAAAAGTTTGATGGCATGACGCGTCACACAGCCTCGGGCGCCTTGTCGTTGCGCTTGAAATACGATTCCTTGCCGTCCGCGACCGACTTCCCGTTGAAAAAGATAGGCCACAGGGTAATAGATCGCTCGGGCGCGAATCAGCGCGGCATAATGCTCTTTGAGCTGTTGGCTCCCCATGCCCTGTCCACGCTCGGTCGATACGTGGTCATGATGAAACTCTGTAACTGTTTCATTATCAGCTATTTGTACTTTGCGCGTATGTTGGGCTCCATATTTTTTCATGGCGCCAGAAGTGTAGCGCGTTCACGGTAGGAGGCAATAGTTAATCCCTCGAGATCTTCGGAATTACTTATTCTCGGGCGATTTTTGAATTGGGGACATAGTGAATAGGTAATTAGGGGCTTGATTAATCCCATATCATAGCCGACTTTTACCGCCTACAAGTGAATCGAGAAGTCCTCTGTTTATGGCAAATAGACTTCTCTCTAACGTCGAATGGACAAGTATGGATAACAGACAGAATGGTACACCACCGGGGCCTCGTGAGGGCGGAGAGCCCCCAAAGTTTCCTGCACGCGGTCTAGCGATGTGGCTACTGTTATTGGCCATGTCTTTGACCATGTTTCAAGTATTCCGGCAAGGTCAGGACAATGAGTTACGCGTGCCGTATCATCCCGATTTCGTTGATATGGTGGAGCGCGGTGAAATTGCGCGGGCCGAAATCGTTTTGGAGGTGTCGGGACAGCAATATGTTCGCGGCGAACTACTGGATGTGGACCCGAAAACGTCACGTCCACGCCAGTTTCGTGTCGATGTGCCGTTCAGTGATTCGCTGACGGAATTGCTGATCAGTAATGGCGTGCCTTTTGAGTACCGTCCGCAAAACCCCTACATATGGTCTCTAATCACTGGCGCGATTCCGTTTCTGCTGATCATTGGTCTCCTCTATTTCTTCTTTTTCCGTCAAATGCGTATGGCGGGCAAGGGGGCCATGAGCTTCGGTAAAAGCCGTGCCCGTTTGCTCACCCGCGATAAAAATAAGATCACTTTTGGCGCGATTGCCGGCATCGAAGAGGCCAAAGAAGAGGTGCATGAAATTATCGAGTTTCTGAAGGATCCCAAGCGATTCCAGAAGCTGGGTGGCCGCATTCCGAAGGGTGTATTGCTTGTCGGTCCGCCAGGAACAGGAAAAACGCTATTGGCCAAGGCCATCGCCGGTGAGGCGGAAGTGCCATTCTTCAGCATTAGTGGATCTGATTTCGTCGAAATGTTTGTCGGGGTAGGGGCATCGCGTGTCCGCGATATGTTTGAGCAGGGCAAAAAGAATGCCCCCTGCATCATTTTCATTGATGAGATCGACGCTGTCGGCCGCAGTCGCTTCAGCGGTATCGGTGGCGGTCATGATGAGCGCGAGCAGACGTTGAATGCTTTGCTCGTGGAAATGGATGGATTTGATACACAGGAAGGTGTCATCATTATCGCGGCCACCAACCGGCCCGATGTCTTGGATCCCGCACTACTGCGTCCGGGCCGATTTGATCGCCAGATCATGATCGACTTGCCGACGCTGGAAGGTCGTGCCGCGATCTTGAGGATTCACTCCAAGAAGATCAAATTGGCGGATGACCTCGACTTGCGTCGTGTCGCGCGTGGCACACCGGGATTTTCGGGTGCCGATTTAGCCAACTTAATTAATGAAGCGGCACTACTGGCTGCACGCGAGAACGCCGACCGTGTCGGTATGCCGCATCTGGAAGAAGCGCGTGACAAAGTTCGGTGGGGCCGTGAACGGCGTAGCCGGCTGATGGATGACAACGAGAAGAAGCTGACCGCCTATCATGAAGGGGGTCACGCGCTGGCAATGCTCTTGATGGAGGAAAGTGAGCCGCTTCATAAAGTGACCATCATCCCACGCGGTCAGTCGCTTGGATCCACGATGCAGTTGCCCGAAAAAGATCGCTACACCGAGAGCCGCCAGAAACTCTTGGCCATGATGGTCGGCATAATGGGTGGGCGCGCAGCGGAGGAATTGGTGTTCGGAGATATTACCACCGGCGCGTACAGCGATCTCAAACAGGCAACTAAAATTGCGCGCATGATGGTTTGCGAATGGGGAATGAGTCCGCTGTTGGGGCCGCAAAGCTTCGGAAATCGTGAAGAGACACTCTTCCTCGGTCGTGAAGTGAATCGCAATTTTGAATTCAGTGAGGAAACGTCTCGCAAGATTGATCAAGAAGTTAGCCGTCTCGCCAAGGAGGCCTACGATCATGCGATGAAGTTACTGGGTGATCATCGTAAAGAGCTCGATATGGTCGCAGAACTACTGCTTGAACGCGAAACGCTTGATGGCCGTGAAGTAGAGGAGATCGTTAAGCATGGACGCCTCTTGACGGAAGTAGAGCGCGCCGAGTCTGCTGATACAAGCGATCGAGCCGCATCGAGCACACCTCCGCCTGTACCGGAGAAGAAGAAAAAAGAACGGTCTTCGGATTCCGCTATGGGCGAGCCTGAAACAGGCCCATCCGTCGCTTAAGAGCACATCAATGAATCATTGCGGTCCAACACGCGAGTGGCGGTGTCGTGACCGTGTGTTACGCTGCGGTGAGCAATCAATCATCATGGGTGTGCTTAATGTCACACCTGACTCTTTTTCCGATGGCGGCAGATATGTTTCGCCTGAGCTAGCCGTCGCACGTGCACAGGAAATGCTTGATGACGGAGCGGACATCATCGATGTAGGTGGGGAAAGCAGCCGTCCAGGAGCTGCTCCTGTGCCCGTCGAGGAGGAAATGAATCGCGTCTTGCCTGTGATTCAGGCAATCAGCCACCACTCCAGTGCGGTACTTTCCATAGATACCACTAAAGTTGAGGTCGCTCGATCCGCACTCGCGAGTGGAGCTCATATCATCAACGACATCACCGCAGGCGAAGCCGATCCTACGATGCTGGATTTAGCCGCTGAGACAGGCGCGGGGCTGGTGCTCATGCATATGCAGGGCCGCCCGCAAACTATGCAAGATAATCCAAAATATGCTGATTTGGTCGCCGATGTGACGGCGTATCTGTCGACTCGTGCTGAGCTTGCCCAACAACGCGGCGTCTCGCCTCAATCTATTGCGGTTGATCCTGGTATCGGTTTTGGAAAGACCTTTGACCACAATTGGATGTTACTCAGCGAGTTACAGCAATTATCGGCTTTACCGTATCCCGTATTGATTGGTATTTCGCGGAAGCGTTTTCTGGGCGAACTATGTGGTCGCGAGGTCGATGAGCGTATGCCAGCAAGCTTAGCCGCTGCAGTGATGGCAAGATCTCATGGTGCAGCGATTATTCGTGTGCATGATGTAAAGGAGACTTGCGATGCACTAAGGGTTACTGATAGATTGCTTCGCGAAGAAGCACTTTAAAAGGATTACGCTTATGTCTCAATGGATCGAAAATCTGCATGCCCCGGGTTGGTCGGGCGTTGTGGAGATTTTCGTGCTCTCCATCGCCTTCTACTACCTTATACTCTTCTTCCGTGGTACACGCGGCGCCGCCGTGCTGTCGGGCTTGGTCCTTTTACTGATCTTGATGATCGTGGTGACCAATATTTTCAGTCTCAATACGCTGAGTTGGGTGCTGCAAGGTTTCTCGGTCTATTTGGCGGTTGCCTTCGTGGTCATTTTCCAGCCGGAAATTCGGCGGGCGCTGGCTGAACTGGGCAAGCAATCTGTCTTTTCGGCGGGGACCGCCCAACGCGAAATCGTGGATGAGATTGTTCATGCGGTTTCCGAGCTGGCCGAGCAAAAGATTGGTGCATTGATTGCGATTGAGCGAGAGATCGGTACTCGTCACGTGCAAGAATCTGGCACGCGTATCAATAGCCATGTATCTCCGGAATTGCTTACCTCGATCTTTTTCCCTCATACGCCTCTACATGATGGCGGCGTGATCATTAAGGGAGACCGTATCGAGGCCGCCGGTTGTGTGTTTCCGTTGTCTCAGCGACTGGAATTGAGCCGGTCACTGGGGACACGTCACAGAGCCGCAATCGGTTTGACTGAGGAAACGGATGCGGTCGTTGTGGTGGTCTCGGAAGAAACCGGGGCCATATCGATTGCATACAAGGGGCGGCTCAGCCGAGGCATTGATCAAGATCGGCTGCGCCGCATTATTGCCTCTATTCTCTCCCGATCACGGCAACAGCAGACCACCTGGGAACGCGTGCGTGAAAAGCTGGATTTAACCCCTGAGGGCGTAGCCAAGACAGAAGCAATCTTAAGTGAATTGGCGGAGGATCATGAGCGATAGTCGACTAGGTCCCATCCGCAAGCTCATTCAAGGGCGAAGTGCAAAGTTGGTTGCCGTTATTCTGGCGACGATCACGTGGTACGTCATTCAGCCTGCCATCAGCTTTGAGGCTACGATCAGTGATGTGCCTTTGCGCGTCCAAGTAGACTCGGGCTGGGCTGTTTTGGAGCAGTCGATCGGTAGTGTTGATGTGCATTTCCGCGGTTCTCGGGAGGGTATTCGTTATCTGAGCCAAGAGCAATTGGAGGTCATGGTTGATGCGCGCGGAGCAGATTATGGTGATGCGCTCACACTGGTGATGGATCCGCGCAGCGTGCGCGCACCACGGGGCGTGCGAGCCGTATTTGTGCGTCCTTCAGAGGTCACGCTGACCATTGACCAGGAAGAGGATTTAATCATACCTGTGCGTGTGCACATACAGGGGAATCCTCCGGAAGGTTACGAAGTCGAATCGGTTCGAGCCGTGCCCAGCGAAGTAACGGTTAGTGGTCCCGGTCAACGCCTGCAATTGGTCGAAGCCATTCGAACCACACCGATTGATATGGAGGGTCGCCTACAGTCGTTCAAATTGCGGGTTGGACTCGTGTCTCCTAGCCGAACATGGGCCGCACGAATTGAACCGGAACGTGTAGAGGTGGAAGTCGATCTAGTTGAGCGCTCTTCAACGGTAGAGCTGGAAGATGTGCGAATTCACAAGCTTTTCGGCCAAACCGTCTGGTCTTATTCGGTATTGGACCAAACTCATGCCAACATCAAGCTTGTCGGTCGTGCGGATCGACTGGAAAGCTTAGTCCAGAGAGATGTCAGACTGTATGTTGACCTATCCAATCTCGAACCTGGCGAACCCGTTGAGTTGCCAATACGTGCACATTTGCCCGCGCGCGTGCGAGCGGAGGAGATACGACCAGAAACCATTCGTGTACAAATTGGTGAAACGCCAATTCGTCCCTTATTGGGCGAACCGAATGCCACCTCAAATCAGAACACCAATGATGATTAATCGGCGCATAGCTCGAGTGATAGGGTGCTTGACCTTATGCGTCTTGGCTCAGGTGAATCTAGTTGTGCATGCGGAGCGTCCTGCGGTCACCGAAGACATGGTCACCGCGGGTGCACGTTCGGCTTTTGATTTGATCGAACAGGGCGATGTGGAAGAGGCGGAACGGCGTTTTCGTATTCTTCTGCGGCATCAACCGGATCACTTTAGTACCCGTTTCGGTTTCGGCACGGTGCTGATTAAGCAGCACAAGTACGAGGAGGCGATCGAGGTCTTAGAGAGCTTGTTAGATGATCATCCTGAAGCACATGCGGTGATGAATAATCTGGCTTGGCTCTATGCGACCGCGACAGATGTGGCATTTCGGGATGGCACTCGTGCAATCAAGCTGGCCCAGGAAGCGGTATTCTTACAGCCGCGCAACTATCACGTTTGGAATACGCTGGCAGAAGCGCACTATATCTCCGGAGAGTATGATCGAGCCGCACGCGCGGCAGAGGAGGCGTTAAGAAGGGCCCACCAACAGGACGCTCCCATCTCACAGATTCGCACCTATGAAGAGCAGGCGGCACGTAGTCGTAAAGCATCTCAAGCGGCAGAGATCCTGGGCGACTTATGATCCCCGGGGCGGGGGCGGATCTGGATAACGATTATTGATGGCGTTCCGGATGAGATCTTTGGTGTCATCAGGAAAATCCTTTTTCAGCATCCACTCCAAGTACCCCGGATCATTATAAACCAAATCGCGTATTTTGGTGCCCTGCTTTTGGCCGAAATTCAACACCAACTCGCCGGACACCCAGCGGATCTTGCCTTCTTGATCGGCCCAATCCGGATCGCGGGGATTGCATAACGCATCTAGCTCGTCCATGTCTTTGGGCAGATCATCATAGCGCTCAAATTGTGCGTGCAGTACTTGCACGGTTGCCAACACATCCTCCATGGCCCCATGTGCGCCGGTATGCGTTTCGTTACAATAGAATTGCAGTGCGGCACTCAAGTCGCGCGGTTCCTTGATGTGGAAAATGCGTTGAGCATCCAATATGCGCCGGCCTTCCAGCGTAAATGAAACGCCGACACGTGCGAACTCAGCAGCAAGAAGCGGCGCATCAAAGCGCAACACATTGAACCCGCTGAAATCGCATCCCTCTAAAAGCTCGGCAACTTTAGGCGCAACTTCACCGAACGTGGGGGAGGCTGCAACATCGGCATCCGTTATGCCGTGAACGGCTGTGGACGCTGCAGGAATAGGCATCTCCGGGTTAACACGAAATGTGTGGGCATCTTGTGTTCCGTCAGGATGCAGTCGAACAACAGCCAAGTCGATGATGCGATCAAGCTTCCTGTTCAACCCCGTAGATTCAATGTCAAATACGGCCAGGGGACGATCTAAAATATCTTTCAACATGCCGTGAGTATAGGGTGTCTTATCCGCTGTGGCAATCATAGCGGATGACTTGTGTCAGGAAACGATACAGCAGGCGACACCTGCATGGGTTGAATCACAACATAATCGTAAAAAGGAGAAAAATATGACGAAATGGTATTCATCACTGTTTGTGAGTGCTCTCATTGTGTTTGGAACGAGTGTTCAGGCCCATGAACATGGCGGGCATGATCATGCAGTGGAAGAAGAGCATGAAGCAACGATCTACGAGATTGATCCAGCTCACTCTATTATCGGATTTTCAATCCGACATCTTGGTATCGTGAACATCCGCGGCAGTTTCACTGAGTACGAAGGCGAATTGCTCCTGACGAACGGTGAAACGCATTCTCTGGTGCTAAATGCAACCATTGATGTAGCAAGCGTCGATACGGGTAACACAAGCCGCGATGATCACCTTCGTAGTGCGGACTATTTCGAGGTTGAGACGCTTCCAGAAATCATTTTTAAAAGTGCTGGGGTTGTGCCGCACAACGGCGGGTACGCGCTGGTGGGCGATCTGACGATTAAAGACGTAACGCAAGAAGTGACTTTGCCGTTAACCGTCAGTGATCCCGTCGAGGACCCTTGGGGCAACACGCGTATCGGGATTGAGCTAGGCGGAACAATCAATCGCCATGATTTCGGTGTTGCGAATGATGCACTAGCTGATCGTTCGCTCGGTAATACGGTCACTTTTGATATCCAGATACAGGCTATCCGTCAGTAACCATTCCCGCTGACTGATAGGCGCCAACGGCCCCTGCATACCTTGCAGGGGCCGTTTTTGCTGTGCGCCCCTACACTCGACAAGCCAATGGCCCCTTCGTTAGACTCAAGGGATTGTGTATTGGTAGGAGGAGGTAACTATGAATCCAGATATTTCATCGCATATGAAAGAAGCGCGCTCATTCGCGCCGTCCAAATCATTTCAAGCGCAGGCAACCGTAAATTCAGCGGAAGCCTATCGCGAGCTATATCAACGCTCGATAGAGGATCCAGAGGGGTTTTGGGCTGAGCAAGGGCGCGCGGAACTTGAGTGGATGAAGCCTTGGGATGAGGTGGTCTCGCATAACTTTAAGGAGATCGGGGAAACCGAGGCTCCCTATGTGCAGTGGTTTTCAGGGGGACGCTTGAATGTATCCGCAAACTGCCTCGATCGACATGTTGCCAATGGTCGCGCGGACAAAGTCGCGATCTTGTGGCAAGGCGAAGACGAAACGGAAAAGCGGCGTCTGACCTATCGTGAACTGCTGGATGAAGTGTGCCTCTTCGCGCATGTGCTGAAACAAAATGGGGTGCAAAAAGGAACGACAGTGACCCTTTTCATGCCTATGACGCCTGAATTGCCTATTGCTATGTTGGCGTGCGCCCGAATCGGAGCGATTCATTCGGTGGTCTTTTCGGCCTTTAGCGCAGATGCCTTACGCAATCGTATTCAGGATTGCGGCTCGCAAGTCGTGGTAACGGCCGATGCCGGTTTTCATGCGGGCAAGACCATCCCGCTGAAATCCAAAGTGGACGAGGCGCTGAAACAGGCGCCGACCGTTGAAAAAGTAATTGTGTACAAGCGTGCCGGCGTCGACGTGGCCATGCAGGACGGGCGAGATCTGTGGTGGCACGACGCCATGGGCGCAGCGGATGTAACGACGGATTTTCCGCCCGCTGAACTGGAATCGGAAGATCCGCTGTATATTCTTTATACCAGCGGTAGTACAGGTAAACCGAAGGGCGTTTTGCACACCACGGCAGGTTACCTATTGCACGCGCATCTCACCTTCAAGACCGTCTTTGATTACAAGGAAGAAGACATCTATTGGTGTACGGCGGACATTGGTTGGGTCACGGGACATTCCTATCTGGTGTATGGCCCGCTCTCTAATGGTGCAACAACCGTTATGTTCGAAGGTGTGCCGACCTATCCTGAACCGGATCGTTTTTGGCGCATCATCGCAGAATATGGTGTGAACATATTTTATACAGCACCAACGGCGATCCGAGCACTGATGCGTTTAGGCGATCATTGGCCGGAACGGCATGACTTATCTTCCTTGCGTCTTTTGGGCACTGTCGGAGAGCCAATCAATCCAGAGGCATGGATGTGGTATCATCGCGTGATTGGGCGGGAGCAATGCCCGATTGTGGATACCTGGTGGCAAACGGAGACAGGCGGGATCATGATCACGACGCTGCCCGGCGCAGTGCCGACCCGACCGGGTTCTGCGGGTCTCCCATTCTTTGGCGTTTTGCCAAAAATTCTGCGCGAAGATGGCTCAGAAGCCGAAACGAACGAGGGCGGGAGCCTTGTAATTTCACGTCCCTGGCCGGGAATGATTCGCGGTGTTTATGGGGATGAACGACATGAGCTTATCAAAAATGTTTATTTCTCGCGCTATCCAGCGGTTTATTTCACGGGTGACGGTTGTCGAAAAGATCCAGACGGCTATTACTGGTTATTAGGCCGAATCGATGATGTGATTAATGTGTCAGCGCACCGATTCGCCACGGCGGAAATCGAGAGTGCGTTGGTCTCGCATGCGTCGGTCGCAGAAGCGGCAGTGGTCGGTTTCCCGCACGAGACGAAAGGGCAGGGGATCTATTGCTATGTCACCTTGAAAGAGGGACAAGCGGCCTCCGACGATTTACTTAAAGAGCTGATACAGCATGTCCGCAATGAAATTAGTCCGATTGCAACACCTGATCAGATCCACTTCACCAGCGCGCTGCCGAAAACCCGGTCGGGTAAAATTATGCGCCGGATCCTGCGCAAAATTGCGGATGGACATATTGAGGAAGTCGGCGACACCTCAACACTGGCTGATCCGAGTGTGGTTGACACATTGATACAGGGGCGAAAGTCATAGCAATAGGCTGTTTTGGCCTCCGACCATGCGGTTCGACGTCCATATATCGAAAGTACGGGATCCCTATTGGAATCTCGCAGCGGAAGAATGGTTTTTGGATCGAGCCCATGAACAGGAGCCCGTCCTTTTTCTTTGGCAGTCCCGTCCGACCGTTGTGATCGGAAAGAACCAAAATCCATGGCGCGAATGTGATGTGATGTGGATGGCCGCCGAGCAAATTGATTTGGCGCGCCGGATTTCGGGAGGTGGCGCTGTTTATCATGATGAAGGCAATCTGAATTATGCCTTTTTCATGCCACGCGAGGCGTATACCCCTGATGATATCTATGAGCTAGTGATTGCGGTCTTGGCTGAGTTGGGCGTAGAGGCGACGCGATGGAATCGCACTAGCCTCATGGTAAACGATCAAAAAGTATCGGGTAACGCCTTTTGTCTACGACGAAATGTCGCTATGCATCACGGCACGTTACTGATTAACGCCGATCGTAAGCGGCTCTCGCGCTCTTTGAAAGTACCCGATTGGCAAATTACGACCAAAGCGACAGCTTCTGTTCCCGCTCCTGTCCAAAATTTGGCTGCATGCAGCGACTCGATCAATGTGGAGCGCGTAGTTAATGTGTTTATCGAGCAGCTCGCCATCCGAAAACCGGTCCGGCTTGACGGGCAGTGGAATCTTTCGGCCCTCACTGCTCGTGTGACCGAGTTGCGATCTGATACCTGGCTGTTCGATCGAACACCGCCCTTTGAAGTGACCATTCCTGATAACACCGGTTGCTATAACTTTTCGGTACATTCGCTGGGCAACACGGAGGTTGCCCCTCCAGTACACGCAAAGCAGAACCAGTTACTGCAGCAGCATTCCGGAGGGACGTGCTCCGTCACGTCCTCGGAGAATAGACCGAAAAGGATTGGAAACGGGTATAAGCAGGCGACGCGCATGGCCGTGGAGGAGGGGCGAATCGCGACGAGC
>SLCI01000193.1 GCA_007125875.1 Kiritimatiellia bacterium
ATTTCGCATGCGGACGTGGTGGCGGTGATTCGGGCGAATGCGGGGACGGCGCTTGAAAAGGTGGAAATCTTTGATATCTTTGAGGGTGACGCGATTGGTGCTGGTCGAAAGAGCATGGCGTACAGCGTCACGTATCGTTCCGCGGAGCGAACCTTGACGGATGAGGATGCGAACGCATACCATGATCGGGTTAAGGACGCGATTCGGAGTGAGTTGAATGTGACTATTAGAGAGAGCTGATGTCGATCGGATCGCCGCTTAAACAATGGATTAGGTAAATGATGAACCCCAATGTAAATTGGTTTGAAACACTGACCCTTGTATTGCTGGTCCTGCTTGTTGTGGTGCCGGCAGCCAAGGTTTTGATTACTTCCTCGCTTGAAACTGTGCGAATACGTTCTCGCGTTCATGACGAACGCGAATACGCAAAATCTGTGGCGCGTAGGCGCGGTAATTCCGCATTTGATGCACACGGCGGCGGCCGGTAGTAAGCGAAGTCGGCCTTGTTCTTTACCATATGGGGTTCCGGTTTCTGAAGGGAAGCCACAATTTACCCTGCCTTGTTCGTGATTGGGCTTAAGCGGCTCTGACCCATTAGTCTAAGTTAGGGAGCAGAGTGCTTGATAGGTGCCTGCATGTCCTTGAAACAGGATAGCAGAATCTTATTTGAGCGCGGCACCCACCCTTAATATAGGGAACGGAGACAAAGCTCTAACGGCAAAGGCGGGGTTTTTTTGTGGGCGGACTTGAGGGGCGAACAACGGACATGGAGCTGTTCGAGCAAACTGGTGGAGAAGAGGTAGCGACGGCGACGCGGCAGCCGTTGGCCGCCCGCATGCGCCCGCAGACGCTGGACGAGGTCGTGGGGCAAACCCATATCCTCGGCGCCGGCAAACTCTTGCGCCGCGCCATTGAGGCCGATCGCCTCGGCAGCATCATCCTGTATGGCCCGCCCGGCTGCGGCAAGACCACGCTGGCTGAGGTGATTGCTCGCGTTACGCAACGTCGTTTCGAGCGTGCCAGCGGCGTGCTGTCGAATGTCGCTGAGTTGCGCGGCTTGATGAAAAACGCCGAGCATCATAAACAGCATGGTGGCAAGGAAACCATTCTCTTCATCGACGAAATCCACCGGTTCAGCAAATCGCAGCAGGACGTATTGCTGCCGTATGTCGAGCAAGGCACCATCACGCTGATTGGTGCGACCACCCATAATCCCTTTTTCTTTATCAATAGTCCGCTGACGTCGCGGTCCCAGATTTTTCAGTTAGAACCCTTGCCCGAAGAAGCCGTATCAGCGCTGTTACAGCGGGCCTTGCGACAGGACCCGGAACTCAGTGAGCGGACGATCACTCTGGATGCTGAAGCTGCGGCTCATTTGGCGGATGTGTGCGAAGGAGATGCTCGACGAGCGTTGAATGCGCTGGAAATCGCCGTGTTAACGACCTTGCCCGACGAGGCAGGTCAGATACATATCACGCGTGAGGTCGCCGCCGAATCGATTCAGAAGAAAGCCGTCGTGTACGACCATGATGAGGATGAGCATTACGATACCATTTCCGCCTTCATCAAGAGCGTGCGGGGTTCGGATCCGAATGCGGCCATTTATTGGCTCGCGAAGATGCTCTATGCCGGTGAAGATCCGCGTTTTATTGCGCGGCGCCTGATTATTTTGGCGTCCGAGGATATCGGCAACGCCGATCCGCGCGCTTTGACCGTAGCGGTCTCTGCGCTGTCGGCAGTCGATTTCGTGGGCATGCCGGAAGCGCGTATTGTGTTGGGACAGGCGACAACCTATCTGGCCACCGCCCCAAAAAGTAACGCGTCGTACCTCGCCATCGATGCCGCGCTGGCCGATGTCAAAGAGGGGCGCACCTTGCCGGTACCGAAACCGTTGCGCGACGGTGGCAAGGCGGGTCGCAAGGCCTTTGGGTACACCGGTTACGCCTATGCGCATGATCATCCGGAACATTTTGTAGATCAGGAATACGTTCCGACCGACAAAATCTATTATCAGCCGGATGGTCAAGGCTATGAAGATACAATCGTGAAGCGCATTCAGCACTGGAACCATTTACGCAAAACAAAACAGGAGAAACCTACCCATGAAAAGCAAAGATGAGTTACGCCACGACATTCGAGTGAGCCGGGCCCAGTTGACCTTGGCAGATATCGAAGAGCGAGGGAAAAAGGCGATTGAGAACCTGCGCGCGTTACCCGAGTTGCAAGAGTCGAAGGCGATAGCTTGTTACCTCTCGAAAACGTTTGAAGTGCAAACCCAGCGGTTCATTGAGTCTTGTTTGAGCGCGGGCAAACGCGTGTGCGTGCCGCGTCATATTGATGGCGAGCGCGGATATGCGTGGTCCTGGGTTGTGCCGGGTGGTGCTTGGCGCGATGGGCCCTGGCACATTGCGGAACCGGCGCATTATCGCGCCGTTGATCGGAACGAGTTGGACCTTGCGATCGTGCCGGCTGTTGCGGTGGATCCTGCCGGCAACCGGCTGGGCCACGGAGGCGGCAATGTCGACCGCTTGTTGATGGGGCTGGATGCGCCGCATGTGGCGCTGGTGTTCGATTTTCAAATTTTGGATGAGATTCCGGTTAACGAACATGATGTGCCGGTGCAAATCATTGTAAGCGAGAAAAAAGTCCATCGAGTGGAGAAGTAGAATGAGCTTTTCTCTCGCCATGGAGATCATCCCGCTGATTGCGTTTGCCGGCTTGTGCGGCATCGTGGTGGGGTTTGGTGCGCATGCGGTGGGCGCAAAGTTAACGACGGCCTATGCCCAGCGGAACGCTCGACTCATCCTGGACAATGCGAAGCGCGAGTACGATGCGATGCTGCGTGAGGCCAAACTTACGGCCAAGGATGAGTACATTAAGCTGCATGAAAAGTTTGAACAGGAGACCCATGTCCGACGCCAGGAGCTGATGAAGTTTGAGGAACGTATTGGTGAGCGCGAGAAGGGGCTCGATCGGCGTTTGGAAATGGTGGAGCGTAAAGAGCTACAACTTGAGGAGCGGTTGCAAGCATTAGAGATCCAGAAGGAAGAGCTCGCGAAAGAGACCACGCAATTGCAGTCGTTGATTGAGGACGAACATCGCCGTATCCAGGAGGTGTCCGAACTTACCCAGGAAGAAGCGCGCGAGTTACTGTTTGAACGCCTGAAAGAAGAGTTAAGCGGCGAGCAGGGCGCGTTGATTCGACGCATGCAAGAGCAAGCCTGTCTGACCGCCGAAGACGAGGCGCGCCACATCATTAGTATGGCCGTTGAACGGTATGCCGCTGATCAAGTGAGCGATATCACAACGTCCAGCGTGGCCCTGCCGAGCGATGAAATGAAAGGACGTATTATCGGGAAGGAAGGACGCAACATCCGGTCGCTCGAAGCCGCTACCGGCGTCAATTTTATGATCGATGACACGCCGGAAGTGGTCGTGATCTCGGGCTTTGATCCGTTGCGGCGCGAGATTGCCAAAATCTCCTTGGAGCGGCTGATTGGCGACGGGCGGATCAATCCTGCAAGGATTGAAGAGGTGGTCCGGAAGGTGGAATCTGAGATTGATGAGACGATTCGCAAAGCCGGTGAAGACGCCATTTTTGATCTGGGCCTGAGTAACGTGGCACCGGAAATCGTCAAGACGCTCGGTCGGCTGAAATTCCGACAGAGTTTTTCCCAAAACGTGCTACAGCACTCCATTGAGGTGGGACACCTGATGGGTAATATGGCGAGTGAAATGGGGTTGGACGTGCATCTGGCTCGGCGTATCGGCTTGTTCCATGATATCGGCAAGGCGCTCGATCATCAGATCGAGGGCAGCCATGCTATCATCGGCGCCGACTTATTAAAGCGTAATGGAGAGAACCACATCGTATGCAATGCCGTGGCGGCGCATCACCATGAAGTGGAGGGACAAAGTGTCTACGCGCCCTTAACAACCGCCGCAGATGCGATGACGGCTTCGCGCCCCGGCGCACGCGCAGAAACAACCGCTATTTATGTGAAGCGGCTCGAGAAGTTGGAGGAAATTGCGAACTCTTTCCGTGGTGTCGTGAAGGCCTTCGCGATCCAGGCGGGTCGTGAAATACGGGTGATTGTGGAGCCTAGCAAAATCGATGACAACGAAGCCATGCAGATGGCGCGAAACATCAGTAAGCAAATTGAGCAAGAGCTGCAGTTTCCCGGTCAGATTAAGGTGACCGTCGTGCGTGAGACGCGTTGTGTTGAGTACGCACGCTGATTCAAAATGAGAGAGCGAGAGTATGCAGGGAAACGAAGCCACCGTATTTTATGATCAGCACTGTCGCTTGTGCCATGCCAGTGTCGCATTCATACGGAAACGCGATAAGCATCAGCGGTTTGCTTTTGAACCGCTCCAGACAACGCGTGGTCAGGAAGTTGCGAGCAAGGCGGGGCTCGATCCGAGCCAGCCGGGCAGCTTAGTGTTGGAGCAGGCGGGGCAATGCTATGTCCGTAGCGATGGCGCGCTTCGTATTGCGCGGGGACTTCGTCAACCTTGGCCGATTTTGGTGGTGTTTCGCGTCATTCCGCGTCCTTTACGGGATGTGGTCTACGATTGGGTCGCGCGCAATCGTTACCGTTGGTTTGGACGCTATGAGATGCCGAACGATTGAAGTCGGTTGAGGTCTGTGCCTTACCTTCGCGTGACGGGATTGGTAGGGCGAGGCTGCCTGCCCGTCCTCCGGCGGGTCCCTGCCGAGCCGCTGGAACGGGCGCACGAGCGGGTCAGCCCACGCGCGAAGCAGCACTGCGGCTCATCCAGAGGATTCGCCCTACCAAAATTAGGACGGAACCCGCCGTGTCACCCGGAGCGCAGTCGGCTGTTGGTGGGGACAGAGATGTCTCGGCAAGCTCGACATGACCGTGGCGAGGGGTGCTCTTGCCGGCAAGAGTGCGGCGTCTGAGCCGAATCTGCCATTCCGAGCGCAGTCGAGGAATCTCATGCAATACCAGCAGCCCATGCCCGCGAAGGGAGCGTCGACTGCTGGTTATCGGTAGTAGCGGAGTGCTGCTGGCTGTTGGTTGGGACAGAGATGTCTCGGCAAGTCGGACTGCTTGCAGGGGCGCCGTAAGGCGATGCGCGTAGAACCGTCGCCAAATCAGAAGGGCGCTGCCGTGCCAATGCGCGTATTCAGCGTGGCGTCGGCCAAGGTTCGGCCATCGCGCAGCACCGGGGTGCGACGCGGTTTCCATAAACGGCGCCGGGCCTCTGCGCGAATGCGATAGCCGCGCGTGAAAAAGATCAACCAGTCGAGTTTCGCGGCGATCAAGAAGAAGGGATATGCAAATGTTTGTATACGGGCAATTCGTTGATTCAGTTCATCGGCATCGTCCGCCTCATCCTCCTCGACACCATCGGACGGCGCTCCCGCCGCGAAGGCGCCCACTGCCAGTCGCAACAGGGTCTCGGCGCCTTCCACAAAGAAGCGCGAATAGCTGCGTGTTTCTTGGATGTCGAAGCCGTCTTTGAGGATGTCGAACAGCGCACCTTCCGTGTAGCCAGCGCGTACGCGTTGAATGGGGCGTTCTTCCACACCAAAGAGTTTTCGCACGGGTCGCCAGAAGGTCCAGCGTTTGCGATGCTCTGTATCCACAAACAAAAGTCCCGCCGATTTCAGGACGCGATGCGCCTCAGCCACAATGCCGTAGTCGTCTTCAACCCATTCCAAGTGATCCATAATGATGACGCGATCGAAGACGCCGTCTCGATACGGCAACTTGGGCTCCAGTTCCTGGCTAAAGGTCCAATCACCACCGGTCGTCAAGAGCCGTGCGCGCAGTGCAGTGGGCAAGGTGCCGATGCACAAGATCTTGCGCTCATCCATCGGGCCAATCGCCTGCACGATGAGCTTGAGGCGCAAGCGCAGCAGGTAAGACCGATTAAATACTACGTGAGCGCTATGTTCGTTTGCTGATTCCATGATCGCATTCAGTCTGCTCGAAAAAAGGGTTTTCCTGATCCAACGGAGCGGTTATACCTATCCCTTGTACGTGTTACAATACCGAAGCGTTCCGGATCGACTGGGCCGTCCGTAGGGAAGCCTCGTCATAGATTTGCTCCTCAACTCATTTCTGAGCGGTAATCTGGCGCACCAAAGGGATGCGGATGGTCTTTTGGGGCGATAATCGCCTGGCCACGAGGTAGATAGAAGCGGGAGATTTGCATGTCAGGAAAAAAAGAAATCAATGCGACATTGCCGGAAGGTGAAGTACTAACCTGTCCCTACCAATCGACCGTTGGCGAGCTACTCAAGCGCGTAGTGGGTACGGCCTCGGAGCTGCCTGTTTTGGGCGCGCTGGTGAATAATGACGTGGTTTCGCTGACGTATCCGCTTGAGGTCGACTGCGAGGTCATTCCGCTTACGCTGGCCAATCCGCATGGGTGGCGACTCTATCGCCGGTCGCTCTCGTTTGTCTTGGCGAAGGCCGTCAACGAACTCTTTCCCGAAGCCATATTCTCGATCGAGCACTCGTTAGGCTCGGGGCTGTACTGTAGCTTTGAGAGCAATGGGCGGAAGGGTATTACCCCGGAACAATTGGCGGCCATCGGGCAGCGCTTGGATGAATTAATTGCAGCGGATATTCCGATTGAACGACATAAGATTTCATACGGCGAAGCCGTCGCTCGCTTTGAGCAGGAGAAGCAGTGGGATAAATATAACCTGCTGCGCTTCCGCAACCCCTCTAAGATTGTCGTCTACTCATGCGGTAGCTTCACGGATTTAGCGCCCGGTCCGCTAGCACCATCCACGGGAGCACTGAAGCCCTACAAGTTGATCGATTACCAGCCAGGCTTTATCATTCAGTTGCCCGAACGCGATCTGCCAATCCGGCTCGCGCATTTTGAGCGACAGCCCCATCTGTTCCAAATCTTTAAGGAACACAAGGAGTGGGGACGGATCCTCAACGTACAAACGGTTGGGCAGCTTAACGAAATTATTGCCCGCAACGAAATTGATGACTTCATCAAAATCTCTGAAGCCTATCACGAGAAGAAAATTGCACAGATCGCCGATAAAATCGCAGATCAGCGCGAAAAGCTGAACTGGGTTTGCATCGCGGGCCCATCGTCTTCCGGGAAGACAACGTTTTCAAAACGCCTGGCAGTGCAACTGCGCGTGAATGGATTGCGACCGGTAACTATCTCGGTCGATGACTACTTTGTTGATCGCGTGAAGACGCCCTTGGACGAGAATGGACAGTACGACTTCGAGCACATTGAGACGATTGATTTAGCGTTGCTCAATGATCATTTGGAGCGTTTAGATCGCGGTGAAACCGTTGAAATGCCACGCTTCAATTTCGAAACCGGCACGCGCGAGTATAAGGGCCATAAGTTGGCGATTGAGCCCGGTCAGTTGGTGATTATCGAAGGAATCCATGCGCTAAATCCGCGCCTGACCGAGACCATTCCGCCGGAACACAAATTTAAGATCTATATCAGCGCATTGACGCAGCTTAACCTGGATCGAAATAACCGTATTTCGACGACCGACAACCGCTTGGTGCGGCGCATGGTTCGTGATCATCAATTCCGCGGCAACTCCGCTTTGGGCACGCTGCAAATGTGGCCGAGCGTGCGGCGGGGCGAAAAGCAATGGATTTTCCCTTACCAAAAGGAAGCCGATGTGGCTTTTAACTCCGCCTTGGACTATGAGTTGGCGGCCCTGAAAAACTTGGCCGAACCGCTGCTGCGCGAGGTTAAACCGTACCACCCGCAATATGCCGAGGCGCGGCGCTTGCTCGATTTCCTCGAGTGCTTTTTGAATATCGCTATCGATCAAATCCCGCCCACCTCGATCCTGCGCGAATTCTTGGGCAACAGCGGATTCCGCTACTAGGCTTCGATAAAAAATCGTCATCTGGCTTGTTTGCCACCGCCTAGCAGGGATGTTGATTTAATCCCGGCGCGTCGCAAGCGACGGCCCTACAGCCCGGTTACAGGAGACTTCTGTAGGGCGTCCGCTTGCGGATCGCCGATAGCCACCATCGATTCTGGAATAAATCAACACGGCCTAGCGGCGGCAGCTACGCGGGATGGTGGCCGCGTCCATTAGGACGTGGAATATGCTTATTTCAATGGGTCCCTTGGCCCCGAACGGCTTCACCCGACATAACCAAGAGATGTCATTCCGACCGGAGTCGCGATCACGCCGCCAGGCGATCAGCGGGACGGAGTGGAGGAATCTCATGCATCACCACCAGCCGCCGCTGGCCGGAATTGCCCCGAATACGCTTCCGCCTAAATTCGCTGCGAGGCTTATGACATAGTCGCATACATTAAGTATGCTTGTATGTATGAGAACAACGTTGGTCATATCAGACCCTCTCTTTAAGCGGGCAAAGGCATATGCTAAAAGGCATGACAAGCATCTATCGGATGTTTTTGCTGAAGCGCTTGCTGACCGACTTGCGCGCGAAGATCAAGTCCTTCGTGAACCTCGTACGACGTATAAAGTGGTTCCTCGTTCTCTGGGTTCCCCTGTCGTCGATCTGTCTGATCGCGAGGCACTTCATCGGGTCATGGAAGACGCATGATCCTGATCGATACGAATATTCTGTTGTATTCGATTAATAGCGACGATCCTCGCTCCCCACGTGCCGGTCACGCGCTGGAATCACTCGTAAACAGCGGCGCTTCATGGGCATTATCATGGAGCATCGTCTATGAATTCCTGCGGGTGTCCACTCACCCTCGCGTATTCTCCTCGCCCCTGGACACGGAAACAGCTTGGGCCTTTCTCTCTGATCTGATTCGACATCCAAGCGGACTGATCCTTTCTGAAACATCAATCCACAAGGATACCGTTGACCTGTGCATAGCGGAATCACCCCGAATTCAGGGGAACCTGCTTCACAATTTTCATCTGGCCGTGCTGATGCGCGAACATGGTATCACTCGAATCCTTACCGAAGACCGCGATTTCCTCATGTTCCCATGGGTCGAAGTCCAGCGATTGCCTGCATGAATAGAACCACAAGGAGGAACCGACATGAGCAAGCCCATCATCGCAGCGAACAAACCCATCCCTGTCGACTTGAAGAAGGGCGAAGAATACTATTTTTGCGTGTGCGGGCGCTCGAAGGATCAGCCGTTTTGTGACGGGGCGCACAAGGGCACCGACTTCAAACCGCAACGCGTTGTGCCGGACGAAGATGGCGAAGCGTATCTCTGCCAATGCAAGCACACCGCCAATTCACCGCATTGCGATGGCACGCATAAAAAATTCGACAAGGATATGGTCGGCAAGGAGGGGCCGGGCATAAAGCAAGGCGATGATGCCGCGCCTTCTGCCTCCGCCACTGAAGAGGAGCCGACCGTCGAATTTATTCATCAATTGGCCCGGGAAGGATTGGATGGCGTCGGTCATCACGGGCCCATGACCGCCATGGGCGTGCCGCGCAATCAATTGCCGGGCTGGGATGACTTGCAACTGATGGTGGCGCAGATGGCGAC
>SLCI01000251.1 GCA_007125875.1 Kiritimatiellia bacterium
CAATACGGGTTCTCCTGCTACGGGTCTTAGCTACGAAGTGATCCCTGAGCCGTCGAGCGTGTTGTTGAGTGTGTTTGGCTTGTTGTTGTTTGGTTGTTATCATCGTGTGCTTAGGAAATCCGCCCATGGCGGCGGCAGTTTTTGACGCAGACATCTCTGAAAGTAATTCACATATTGAAGAAATCCGAACAATCGCCTTGAGCTTATGCGGAACAAGCGGGCGGCGAAATTTACGGTTTACACTGGGCAAGGGTTGACGCAGGTGCTAGAGGATGTTTGTACAGCCTGTTCCGCAACGCTCAGGCGTAACGTTAGGCCGAAAGATCGGTTCATTCTGTTGACATAAGGCACACGTCCATTTATCTTGTTCACATGAGTGAATTTGACTGGAGCGACGAGAAAAGCCGCTATCTGGAGCGTACCCGCGGAATGTGCTTTGAGGATATTCTTGTCTGTATTCAAAACGGCGATGTAATTGACGTGATTCGCCACCCGAATCGGGAACGATATCCCCAACAAAAGATGATGGTGATCAATATAGACGGTTATGTGTGGCTGGTCCCTTACGTTAAGCAATCCGGTGTGCGGTTTATGAAAACCATTATTCCCAGTCGCAAAGCAACACGGGAGTACCTGAAATGAAAAGAAATGGGATTGAACTGGATAAGGAAGAGCTGCAGATTCTTGCTGATTTTGAGCGTGGTGAATTCAGACGCGTAAGAAACGTCGATGCAGAAAAGCTTGAATTAGAAGACGCTGCTCGAAATACGCTACAAAAAGACAAGCGCATCAATATCCGGATCTCATCGCGTGATCTGGAGCAGATACAAATGCGAGCGGCAAGAGAGGGAATTCCCTATCAGACGTACATTTCCAGCTCACTGCATAAACTCGTATCAGGACGACTGGCAGAAAGCGCCTAACAAATCGCCTTGAGCTTATGCGGAACACGCGAGTCGGCGATTTTACGGTTTACTCTGGGCAAGGACGCAAATGGGGATGGGTGTTAAAATATAAAATATGGGGCAGCTCGCCGGGTTGCAAAAGTGGGAAACGGAGCGGGGCTACGGTGATTCGTCTATCAGGATTTCCTGAGGCCGTTTGCGGAGTTGGATGGAGAAGGGGATGAGGTATTCCGATCTGTATGCGTCACGGAGCGGGGACACTGATCGACTCGTCAGCCGATGCCAAGACGCGGGCGATTGGCGCTACCGACAAACGTGTCGCGCAGCATCTCGGCGTCGCAGAGCTCCGCCCTCCATCTCTGGATTTGCGAGAGCTTTTGAGTGTCCCCCTGGAGGGTCGAGCTCCGCGAGACCGTATTCCTGACTTTTGTCGGTGGTTCCAACGATTGGAAAACTTTACCCCATTTCTTCCAATCATTGGAAACCCCATAGACGATCGCTGCATTAAGCGCGTTTTGGGCGGGCCCGCTGAATTCGCTTATTGATTTGAACGGAGCGCCTATTTGCGTTATCCATATGCGTGTAGAAGGCTTTAACCACCGATGATTTCAGCTCAGTCAACCAAATTAGCGTCTCTCTTGGAACAGTCCGGATTATTTACGCCGGATCAGGTGCAGGAATTGCTCGAGCGCAAGCAGGAAAGCGGGCGTTCGATCACGGACGTGGTCGTGGAACAGGGGCTGGCCCGCGAGGAGCAGTTCTTGGAGGCTCTGGCTGGGGCCATGAATGTGCCGTACGTGCGACTGAACGATGCCAAAATCGAGTCGGCGGTGCTTGAGCGTCTCTCACCGAAAGCGGTTTTCCAGTATAATGTGATCCCGGTAGAAGCCGCGAACGGCACGCTGCGGGTGGCGACGCATGATCCTTTTCATCCCGGCCTACTGGACGCTTTGCGCATGGCGTCCGGTAATCGGGTTCGGCTGGCGCTGAGTCCGTCGGCTGATATTGCCAAGGCGGCTACGAAGTTCTACGGCGTCGGTGCCGATACGCTGGAGCGCATGATTCAGGATGACCGCATTGAGCTGGCGCCTGAAGACGACATGAAGAAGGATTTGAGCGATGTCGATCAAGAGGCGTCGGTCGTCAAGTTCGTGAACCAGATCATTTGGGAAGCGTTTCAGGATCGCGCCACGGACATTCACTTGGAGCCGATGGAGACCTCGTTGCGGATTCGCTACCGTATTGACGGGGTGTTGCATCAAACGCCGGTGCCCGCTCACCTGAAACGATTTCAGGCCTCGATCATCTCGCGTATCAAAGTCATGGCGAACATGGACATCGCCGAAAAGCGCTTGCCGCAGGACGGGCGTATCAGCTTGAAGATTCGGGGCGAGGATATCGACGTGCGTGTGTCCACGATGCCGACCGTCTACGGCGAGAGTGTGAGTTTGCGTTTGCTGATGCGTCACAGCGGCTTGACGGGCTTGGATAAACTGGGCTTGGCCGATAATGACGAAAAGATTCTGAAAAAACTGATTACCAAGCCGCACGGCATTCTGCTGGTCACCGGCCCGACCGGTTCCGGTAAATCGACCTCGCTGTACGCGTGGCTGCACACGATTAACTCGATTGATAAGCGCATTATCACGATTGAGGAACCGATTGAATACGAAATGGCCGGCATCAATCAGATCCAGGTGCGTTCCGAGATTGGTCTGACCTTTGCGATGGGGCTGCGCCACATTTTGCGTCAGGATCCCGACGTGATCATGGTCGGTGAAATTCGTGACCGCGAAACGGCTGAAATCGCGATTCGTGCCGCCCTCACGGGCCACTTGGTGTTCAGCACGTTGCATACGAACGATGCTGCGGGCGCCGTGACGCGTTTGGTGGACATGGGTATTGAACCTTTCTTGGTGGCATCGTCTGTGGAGGGCTTAATCGCACAGCGTTTGGTGCGGCGCCTGTGTAAGCATTGTCGTCGCGAGATCAAGCCGGACAAAGCGTTTCTGGAGAGTGTCGGGTTCCCATTGGATCGCCTCGAGGAGGGCGCGATTTATGAGGCCGTCGGTTGCGATGAGTGTCGCGGCACCGGTTTTGTGGGACGAACGGGCATTTACGAGATTATTGTGGTGACCGACCGTATTCGTCCGCTGGTTGTTTCGCGTGCCAGCGCCACTGAAATCCGTACGGTCGCGATGCAGCAAGGGTTGCGTCCGCTCCGCCATGACGGGTGGACGAAGGTGCTAAAGGGAATTACGACGGTCGAGGAGGTCTTGCGGGTCTCGGAGGACAACGAGGATTTAGCCGAGACGTAAACGCAGTCCGGCCCGATGTATGGCTGTCACGCTTTCTGTGATCACTTGGGATGCCGATCTATACATATAGTGCGAAGACACGCGGTGGCGAACGGGTCAATGGAACCGTTGACGCCAATGACAAGCGGTCTGCGTTAATTCAGGTCGAACGCATGGGCTATGTCCCGGTGTCCCTGCGCGAGGGCGGGGGCGGTGGTAAGTCCAAGTCCGATAAGGGGGCATCGGCCAAGCCCCGCAAAGCCCGCGCGCCTAAAGGGAAGAAGAAGTCCTCCGGCTTTCGTTTGCAAACGAATCGTGCCCCGCGCCTGAGCATGCGCGAACTCCTGTTTTTTACGCGTGAACTGAGCGATTTGCTCGCTTCCGGGATGACGTTGGGCAATGCGCTCAATACGTTGGCGCATCGCGAAACGGGCAAGGCGCAGGACGTGATTATCCCGCAGCTACGCGATGAAATTGTGCAAGGGGCAAGTTTGTCGGATGCACTCGCCAAGCGACCGGAAAGCTTCGGTAACCTCTATGTCAGCATGGTGCGCGCCGGTGAAGCCAGTGGCGATCTCTCCGGCGTGCTGGAACGCTTGTGCCGACACTTTGAGCGGGTCCAGGAAGCGCGCGAAAAGGTGCTGATGGCCTTGTCTTATCCGGTTATCGTGGTGGCGGTGGGTATTGTCACCATTTTCTTCGTGATGGTCTTCGTGGTGCCGCGATTCTCCCAAATCTTCGCCGAGTTAGGGAGTACGCTGCCGATGGCGACGCAGGTATTGATCGGTTTCAGCACGGTCTTGATGAACTATTGGTGGCTTATCCTGTTGGTGATTGTCGGGTCGGTTTGGGGTATTCGGCATTATTTGAGCACCGAGGAGGGCTTGTTGCGCTGGCATGAAGCGCAGCTGCGCTTGCCGGTATTCAGCGGGATCGTGAATGCCAATGCATTCTCGCAATTTGCGCGCACGTTGGGTGCGCTGCTGAACAATGGCGTGCCGGTTTTGCAGGCGCTTTCGATTGTGGAGAATACGGTCAGTAACCGGGTGATTGCCGATGAAATCCGGAATGCCCGTGGCCGCGTGACGGATGGGGCCACGATTTCTGAGCCCTTGGCGGCGGGGCAGGTGTTTCCCCCCTTGCTGACGGATATGTTGGCGGTGGGCGAGGAAACCGGCGATATGAGCGGGGCCTTGCAACATATTGCAAATCGGTATGAACATGAGCTGGATCGAAGCGTCAAACTGTTAACGACGATCATCGAGCCGATCCTGATTCTGGTCATCGCTGTGATGGTTGGCTTCGTTGCCATCAGTATGTTGCTGGCGGTATTTGAGTTAACCAGTGGTTTGAATGTATAATTAGGCATGTGTTGGTGAAGGAGACGAAATGAATGTGAAACGTACAAATGCGAAGTCGGGCTTCACGCTGATTGAGGTCTTGTTGGTTGTCGTCATTATCGGCATTTTGGCGGCTGTTGCGATTCCTCGATTGGGTGGACGTGTGCAGCAGGCGGAAATTGCCCGGGCCCGATCGGACATTGCCGCGATCGGAATGGCCTTGCGGATGTATGAATTGGACATGGGGCAATACCCGCAGTCTCTCTCGGCCTTGGTGAACAATCCCGGTGGCACGCGTTGGCAGGGGCCCTATTTGGAGTCTGGTGATGTGCCGTCGGATCCTTGGGGCCGTGAATACATCTATACGCGCACGGATAACCATTACCGCCTGCGATCATTAGGGCCTGACGGCACCGAGGGCAGCGGTGAGATCACCAACTAACGAGGCCGGACGTCGACGTCGTCGCGGTTTCACGCTGATTGAGATCATTTTGGTGGTCGCGATCTCGCTGATTGCGGCGGCGGTTGCTGTGCCATCGTTCATGCGCTCCTATCAGGCCGCGAATCTGCGTACAGCCGCGCGTACGGTGGTTACCGCCGGAAAGTACGCGCGCAATATGGCGGTACTGCAGCAGCGCCAAATGGCCGTCTTCTTCGATACCCAATCGGGAGAGATTCGCATTGTGGCCGTTGAGCGGGCGTCTCCGGGTGCACTCGATAATTTCCTCGATGCGCGCCGTGATGCCGGGCGTGATGAGCAATTTACCGCTGAGGTGCGACGTACACAGCAATTGCCTGAACAGGTGCGGATTGTGGATTTTTCCTCGCCCAGTCAACGTCAAGAAGTCGACGGCGTATTCTGGGTGAATTTCTTTCCCAGTGGCGTGAGCGATTCATTTTCACTCCGGATTTCCGATGAACAGCGCCGCCGCTCTGTTTACATAGAAGTGGATCACCTCTCGGGAGCTACGACGACCTCCTATGAGTAAGTCGTCGTCCAGAATTCGCTCGTCGCGACGTGCCGGCATAACGCTGATTGAGGTCATGCTGACGATCATTATTCTGGGCATTGCCGGTGTTGTGCTGATCACCACCACGTCGCAAGGATTGGGTGTGGTGCGGGCGGCGCGCCTCTATAATCATGCCCATACGTTGCTGGCACGCATTGACCTCGAACACCCGTTGTTCGATGAGGATATTGAAGTGGGGACTGAGCAGGGACGTTTCCCCAGTACAGAGTTGGGCGATTTCAGTTGGAGCCGCACGATCGAGATGATCGGGGAAAAGGAGGATGGTCTATTCGAGGTGCGAACTCGGGTGTCGTGGACGCGGCGCGGGCAAACCGGCTACGAGGAGGTCGTATATTTCAGGTACGCGCCAGAGGAGGAGCAATGATCCGGCGCTGGCAAATGCGGCAGGGATTCACGTTCCTCGAGTTGTTGGTGGCACTGGCCATTCTCGTGACGGCGTTCGCCATCATTTTCACCATCTTCACGCATTCATTGAGTGCATGGCGACGAGGGTCAGATCATCTCACGAAATTGCACCACGGTGACTTTGTGATGGATCAGCTGGTCCAATCTTTGCGTTCAACCGCCTATTTCGATTCGGTCCCGGAATTCTACGAGTTTCGCCTGGAGAAGAGAACGGCAGGCGGGAACCCGGCCGACCGCATTAGTTGGGTGACATCCAGCCCGGCGTTTATGCCGCTCGATTCGCCCTACGCGGATGGTCTTCGCCGCATCAGCGTCGGGATCGGACGTACCCAGGGTGCGGGGTATGGCGTGGAAATACGGGCGATGCCGCATTTGGTCGACGAGGATTTCAGCGATTACGATAGTTGGTTTGTGTCGACGCGCGTGAAAGGGTTGCGTTGCCGGATTTTTGACGATGAAGATGGGCGTTGGTTGGATGATTGGGATGAAACCAACGCGATACCTTCGCTTGTGGAAATTACGCTCTATGTGGTGGACGATGAAGAGGATCGTTTTGCGCCTCCGCTGCGTATTCAGCGAGCGATCGAGATTCCGATTGCGCCCGCCGTCACCAGTCGTGTGGAGTTCGTAGAGGAATGAAAAGTGTTGTCAAAGCTTCGCGAGAGCGTTTGCGTCAGGGCGCGGCCCTCATTGTCGCGCTCTGGATGATTCTGTTGTTGTCCATGTTGATTGC
This sequence comes from Kiritimatiellia bacterium, assembly GCA_007125875.1. Classification (GTDB taxonomy): domain Bacteria; phylum Verrucomicrobiota; class Kiritimatiellia; order SLAD01; family SLAD01; genus SLAD01. The sequence goes on from SLCI01000251.1 coordinate 6,712, forward strand.
CAGTTTCGCGTTCGATATGCATGTCGAAGCGGATATCACGTCGTATTACCGTAAGCGGGTGAAATCCCAGTTCATCGCCCAGTCCGGTCTGGAATTGTCCAAGCTCATTTTGGCCAAGCTGCAGGACGTGGCGGAAGATGATATGGGCGCGGACGAATTGGAGGACCAGTTATTGACAGCCGCGTACAACTTATCGCGCGGCGTGGCGATACGCGGCATGACGCGGGAAATCGGGGAAGGTACGCTCCGCTTGACGATCGAGCCCGAGGAAGGGCGTCGCAACGTGAATCAGCTCTCTGATCGGGACTGGGAAGAGATCCTTGACCAAGCCAATATCCCGGAAACCTTGTGGGCGGAGCTGATTGATTGCTTTATGGATTGGACGGATGGCGATGATGTGCGGCGTTTGCACGGCGCGGAGTCGGACGATGCCTTTTATCAGCGGCGCGGCTACGAAGTGAAGAATGCACCGGTTGACACGGTGGACGAGCTATTGTTGATTAAAGGCTTCGACGAGGAAATTTTGTATGGCAGCCCTCCCGATACGCCGCCCGAGCAGGCGATGCGCGGTATTGCCTATTGGCTGACGGCTTGGAGTCATGGTAAAGTCAACATTAACACGGCATCGCGCGAGGTCTTGCTGACGCTTCCCGATATTGACGAATGGGTTGTGGATGAGATTTTGGAGCTTCGTTTGGGGCCGGATGGCGAGGCGGGTACCCGGGATGACGGTTTCAACAGCATTGATGAGGCGGTGGGCATGATTCCAGCGCTGCAACCACATCGTGATCGCATCACGGTCTCGGATGTGCATTATTTGCGTATTACATCGGTCGGAGAAGTTGACCGGGTAGAAAATGTTGTTTGGGGTGTAATGCGCGTAGAGGGAGACCAGTTGGTGCCCGTATATTGGCGGGAGGAGCCTCTGTAGGCGGGCTGCGGACCGCTTGGAAAAGTTTTATGGCGAGAGAAGAACACAATACAGCGGTGCTGTTGCTCGATAACGAGCTGGAATGGACCACGCTTCGTTTGCGGAAAGGCGAACAGGAGCAGGTTGACCAGCAACGCGTGACATTAGAGGGCGATGCCAGCGATGAAGCGGCTCGTAGCGCCCAAATCAAGTCGGCGATGGGGGGCATCAAAGGCACGCTGACGGCCGTTTTGCCGACCGATAAGGTGCTTTTGCGCGTCGTCGATTTGCCTTCCACCGACGCGGAAGAACTGGCCGGCATGGTGGAGTTGCAGGTCGATAAATTTTCGCCTTTCCCCGTCGAACACATGGCGGTGTCGTACGAGGTCTTGAGTATGCACGGGGAGGACAGCCGTGTGCTGATCGCCGCGTGCAAGCGCGATCTCGTCGAATCGTTAGGCGATCTTTTTGAAGCGGTCGGGCGTCGCCCCGATCGCATCGATGTGGCTGCGGCTGGTTGGTGGCATCATGTTCAGGCGTTGGAAGGGCAGCAGGCTGAAGGACGTCACGGCATGCTACTGCTCGATGCGAGCGGTTCGGAATTGGTGATCGCGCAGAACGGCGTGCCACTACTGGTGCGCTCTTTGGGCATGCAAGCCGACGCGTCCGATGAGGAGTTCTATCGCGAACTGGCCGAGGAAGCGGGTTATACCTTGACCTCGCTCGAGTCGGAATGGGGACTCCACGCGGCCTTAGACCTCACGGTGTGGCATCACGGCGCTGCGCCACAACTCTTAATCGAGTTGTTGCAACAAGAAAGTGGCGTGGCCGTGCTGGCACGATCGCTTGATGATATGCCGCCGCTGAGTTCCGGTATTGCCGCTCGTTCGGTTCTGGCCCGCGACGATGAACAGCCGATGCTCGACCTCTCGCTGGAAGAGTGGAAGGCCGAAGCTACCAGTCGAAAAGGGCAACGAAAACTGTTGGTGCTGGTTGCCTCGCTGCTAGCCATCTGGCTGGTCGGGATGGTGGCTGTTTTCGCGGTATCCCATTTGGGGCGCAGTCAGGTCGAGCGCTTGCGGAGCGAGGTCGCCTCGTTGGAGGCGCCTGCGGAGGATGTGATGGTGCTGCGGCGCCGGGTGAACTCAATGGAACAATACGCGGATCGCACGCACTCGGCCTTGGAAATCTTGCGCGAGGTGGCAGAGATGCTTCCTGACGGGGTGGAACTGACCTCGTTTAGTTATCGTAAAGCCGGTCAGGTCAATATCCGCGGCGAATCGCCTCGCGTTGAGCCCATCTATGACTTTCTCGAAGAACTCGAACGTTCACCGCTCTTCATTGAAGCGCGCAGCGAAGGCATCACGCAGGCGCCGGGCGGACGGCGCAACCCCGATTTCCGGTTGACCGCCCGTTTGCCAGGCGATGAGGAGGAGCGACAATGAGATTGAATCCGCGTGAGGTTCGTCTTGGCCTGGTTAGCTTGGTAGCCATTCTGGTTGGCCTAACCTTCTGGGTGGGCGAACCGCTCTATGAAGAGTGGAAACAGAGCCAGGAAGAGGTCGATCAACTGAAACTTCGCCGTGATCGAGCGCAACAACTACTCGAGCAGGGGCCTGACTTGAATGCTCGGCTGGAGCAGTTGCGCGAAATCCTGCCGAGTTATCCCGAGGGCGCAGATGTTACCTCGCAGATTTTGCGTAACCTGCAGCAAACGGCAGATCGCCATGGCCTGTTACTTACCCGAATTCGCGAACCCGAGCCGGAGCGGCGAGCGCAGGATCTGTATGAACTTGCGATCAACGCCCAATGGGAGGGTGAGCTCAA
>SLCI01000223.1 GCA_007125875.1 Kiritimatiellia bacterium
CCTTCGAGCCGATCATCCATGTCAGCTATAACGGCACCTACTTGGATCCTGTCAGTGGCACCAATGTGCTGAACATAATGGATAACTCGATTGCCTTGGCCCCGCAGTTTCGCGGGTTTGCATTCGTTCCACATAGCTGGATTGATGTGGCCGGACCGTTTGCGGGTGTTGACCCAAGCCAAAGTTTAGCAGCGAACCCATCTTCGCCCGGCGCGGATGTGGCCGGAGCACCTTTCGGACAAGAAAATGCCGAACCCTTGGCCCTGCCTGATCTCTTCACGGTAGGTGAAGACGATTTAAGTATGTTGGATGTTTTAGCCAATGACTTTGACAGTGATGGTAATGATCGCCTAGTGATCGTCGATATCAGTACGGCCTCGAATCCGGGTGCGGGCGACAATTCGACCGGTATCAGTGAGTTGGGTGCAGAGATACGTGTGGAGCCTGCTGGCTCGCCGCTCAGAGGTGAGTATATTGTGTACGATCCTCGCAATGCGCCTCTGCTGCAACAGCTGCCCAGTGGCGTGGAAATTATCGATACCTTCTATTATGAAATCATCGATATTGGATCAGCGCCGGTTGAACAGTATGAGGATGCAGGCGCAGACACGCTCATCACCTCTATCAATCATCGATTAACCAACAATGCGGTCGTCATCATTTCTGGCGCTGTGACGGCAGCGTATAATGGATCACACGCTGTTACGGTGCTGGATGAGGATTCATTCACGATACCTGTTCCGTTTGCAGGAAATGCCGCCCCGCGTGGTATATGGGAAACCGCTGAGCCCCGCTCACCCAGCGCGCGTAGTGAGGCGTCGGTTTCAGTTCGGGTGATTGGAGCCAATGATCCTCCTGTCGCCGTGCTAGACATCATTACAAATGTAACCGAGCGTACGACCATCCGCGTGATGGCCCGACCGGAGCGAGCCGGCGACCCCGCGCTGACATTTTCCGCAGATCCCATTCCGCCTCCTGAATTGTCGACGCAGGACTTGCTCAGTAACGATTTCGATATCGATACGGATGATAGCTGGGAAACCCTCCAAATCATCGGCGTGCTGGGCGCCCTCAACGAGATCGACGACTACGCGGGGGTACCTGGCGATGTGCCGGTCACCGTTCATTCGCCAAATCATGGTCTGCAAACTGGGACGCAGATTTTGATCGCGAACTACGGCGGACACCCAAGCTACAACGGATATCATGTCATTTCTGTTATCGATGACGACTCATTCACGATCCCGGTGTTTTATGTCGATAACGATCCGAATAAAGGTGTTTGGGTGATTTTGAACGAGTCCAACCGTTATTCAGCGGTGACGGATGTGGGCGCAACCGTGGCGCTCACGCTGCGCGTCGATCCGACGCTTGATAATATTGTGTATGACGCCAATGCCTCGTCATTCCTGCGCGGATTAGCCGAGGACGAGTTGTATACCAATCGCTTCTGGTACGCGATTGAGGATAGTCATGGTGCGGTCGGGATCGGCCCAATTGATGTGATTGTACGCGGGATCAATGATCCGCCCGTGCCCGCGCCGGATCCCGACTCTTTGGGACAATTGCTTCCGATTCTGGATGGCACAACCAACACGCTCGAGGCTGTTCTCGAGAATGGCTTGGACTTGATGTATACGTTGGCCCCGACTCTGGGCGGCGCTGGAACGGTAAATCTTCACGTGCTCGATGAGGCTCTGGTCATTCCGGGCACCATTGTCTTGAATGACTTCTTCTATACGGATGAGGATACCCCCCTCGACATCTCTGTGGCGGACCTACTCGCAAACGATATGGATATTGATCGTATCGATGTGCTGGAGATCATTTCCGTCGATGCATTCAGCCGGGAACAGGCCGCGCTGACGCTATCGGGAGGAGTGATTACCTATGATCCCACGGTGTCTTCAAACTTGCAGGCATTAGCCCGTGAAGAACTCATTATTGATACCTTTTATGTCGTCGTTTCGGATGGTGGGACCGATGGCCAAGTCTCGTCCTTGGTGGCCGTACTGGTCGAAGGGGTCAATGACACACCCATCGCCATGCCAATTGATTTCTCTATTCCTTTTGAGGATGAGTACACCACGAATGAAGATGAAATATGGACCGTTACGCTCGATGAGTTAGTGGCTCGCGAGCAGGCGATTGAAATCGATATTAATCAGGTTCAGCCTGACGACCGTTTGCGTTTTGTGCCGGACGTGTCTGTTACAAATCCCGGGTTGGCGCAGATCGATATTACCGCGACAAACATCTCTCATGATTCAACCGTGTCGGATTTGTTGGATCAGTTAGCCGACTGGCAATCCTTCACTAACATCTTTGAATACACCATCACAGACAATAGCTTCTTGTTTGCCACGGATGACAATTTCTATCTGCCTGCTGGCGCCACAAATCGCATATTGCCTGTGCTCGCCAATGATCGAGATTTTACGGATGCCCACGGTGAATTGACGATTATTGATGCGGGACCGAGCTGGCAGGGTGGAAGTGTGGAGATCGCGCCTGACGGCCAGGCGCTGATTTATAGTGCGCCGCCGGGATTCATTGGAGATGATTTCTTCCGATACACGATCGAGAATGAGCGAGGAGATCAGAACAGTGCGCGCGTTATGGTTCGCTCGGTCGTCGCTCCGGTCAACGGATTGTTGTGGGCCGCAGATAATGTGTTCACGGTGGCTGCGGGCGAGACGGTGCTGCTGGATGTGACGGCGAATGACAATCAGTTGCCAGCGACTGGTGCGGGTCTCACCATCACAGACGTGTTTTCTGTATCTTCCGGGCCGCAACCGATTTTGACGAATAACATGATTCAGCTTACGGCCAATACGCCAACCACGGTCACCTTTGGATACGAGGTGAGTGCTGGAGGCACGGCCAGAGCTACAGCCCAAGTCACTGTCTTTGTGATTGAGCGTCGCGGTATATTGCGCGTTCAGGATGACTTCTTCAGTGTGTTGCCAGGGATGGTCGACCAAGAGCTGGACGTGCTCAGTAACGATGCCCTTATCACGGAGTCGACGGACAACCTCCGGATTCAAAGCGTCTTCGCTGGTGACGCTGTTGGCACGATCGAAGTGAGTGCCGATGCGCGCAGATTGGTGTATACCCCCGATCCTGAATATTTGGGTGTTGAGCAGATTCGTTACGTCGCGACGGATCAAATTGGTGGTACCGGCACTGCAACCGTTCATATCGCCGTAGGTGAGTTAAGTGCGGCGCCTAACTTCTATAAACTAGAGGCGGCCGGCACAGCGCCTGTACTGCTGGATGTGTTGGAGAATAATCGCACATTCCCGGCGCCAGCCAGCACCAGTTTGACGATTGTCGCGGTCAGTCCAGCTTCGGCTGCGATCGGAGATCTTGAGATTAGTGGAGGCGGTGAGCGGCTCAGCTTTGAGGCCAGTGGAACATTGGGCCAACAGGAGTTTACTTACACGATGGAGGATGCCTCCACGCCGCCAAGATCCGTTCAGGGACGGGTAACAATTGAAACCGTTGGGCCGGGGACGTACGCCAATCCGAATGTATTCCGTGTGCGCAGTGGGGGGGCAGGGTATGTCTTTGATGTGCTGACAAACGATTTTGGTTATCCCAATATTAACCGTGAGTATTCGATTATCGGTCTTGGGGCAGGTGCGGATGGTCCGAGTGCTGGTGGCTCGGTCAGTATTCAGAATGATCGACTGGTTTACACTCCGGCACCGGGATTCGTCGGGGAGGAGCGATTCAAATACACCATGTCCGATGCGTTCGGCACCGACATCGCGGAAGTAACCGTGAATGTCCAGCGCGGCAATCTCGTCGCCAACGATGATGAGTATATTGTTTTCTACGAGGTTCCCGCTGGTACGAATGTTGCCCGCAGTTTTACTTTGCCAGTTACACTGAACGATCGGATCCAGCCTGCACTCGGGCAGACTATTCAACTTTGGGCGCTCGGTGAGGGGACCAATGCGCCGGATCAAGGCGGCTCCGCCATAATCGGGCCCGACAATTTGTCTATCATCTATCGCCCCGGCACCATTCCCGCGCCAGAATATGTTGAGCGCTTCACGTATGAGATTACGGATGGCCAAGGTCGCTTCAGTGAGGGCGTCGTCCAGGTCCGTGTAAGAAATCGTGCGGAAAACCTGATCGCCTTAACGCAAGACGATCACTTTTCGGTGGCGCGGAATTCAACGAATAATATCCTCCCGGTGCTCGCCAATGATTTCGTCCGACCCGGTTCGGCGATGGGATGGCAGATTACATCAGCCGATTCCAATACGTTCTTCGGAGGCACTGCCGCGGTTCAGGGCGGAGTCATTCACTACACGCCCCCGCTGGATTTTGTCGGTGTTGATGAATTCACGTATCGCGTAAACGATGGCCTTGGCGGCACAGGCGAGGCGACGGTTTTTGTGCGTGTTGGTGGTTTGCCCACTTTGCCCAGCTATTTCACGGTCTTGTCGGACGCCGAAGACGAGAAACTGGATGTTTTGGCGAATGACGTGCTGGAAGAAGCCTACGACGGCGAATACACGCTGATTGATGTGGTCGATACATCCCTCGGTGGGTCCGTTTCATTAAGCGGCCAAAATACCGTCCTGTATACCCCGGACCAAGCTCATGTGGGAACGTATCCCTATGTTGAGGACTTCACCTATCTGGTCGCGGATGATTCGGGTGCGTTATTTACGGGGACTGTGCATGTTGTTGTGCACGAAGCGGGCAGTGACCGGGACACGTCCACCATCACGCTATTGGTCGAAGGGCGAAATGATCCGCCTGTGATCATCAATGACGCGCTTGCTTTAGCGATCACGGACAAGCAGGTGGCCTCTCCGTTCACCGAAGTCACCATCATCGAGATCGATGAGCAGATGAACGAGGTGGTCGATGTGCTGGTTTCGCTGGACGACGAAGCGAAGGGCATCTTACGCAATCTAGGGCCATTCGAAGATCTGGGCGGCGGGCAGTATGGCCTCACCAATGTCACGGGCGCGCAGGCGACGGCGGCCATTCGCGAACTGGAATTCCGGCCGACGGAAAACCGGATCACGGTACCGACCACCGAGGACACGATCTTCACGATCTCGGTGACCGATAATAAGTCACCGGCCGTGCTCAACTCGAATTCCGTGGTCAGCGTCACGGCGGTTAATGATCCACCGGTGATCAGCGGCCCGGTGGCTGACCAGCCCTTCTATTACGCGGCGGGTATTCGGCCGTTCTCGCTGGTGACGATTACGGAAGTGGATGATCTCGGGTTGCAACCCTTGGATGTCACCGTGATCATGTTGCAGACAAATGGTGTGTTGTCTGCGTTGGGCGACTTCCAACATTTGGGCGGTGGCCTGTATCAGGCGGATGGCCTAACCGCCGAGCAGGCGACGCAGCAACTGCGGCAGATGGTGTTTGACGTACATCCGCCCGTGCAGACGGGAATGCCGGTACGTACGGAGTTCACCTTGATTGTCGATGATCGTTTTGCGATTCCAGTGGAGGATAACACTACCAGCGTGATCGCGTATAACGGTTTGGAGGCATCGCTGCAACCAGATGATCCAAATTTGAGAGGATCCTTCGGCATCGCCGTTGACACGATTCGTGACTATAGCGTTGTTGGAGCGCCTGGCGCTTTTGCGAGTGCACCATTTTCAGGCGCTGCGTTTATTTATCGCTATGAGTCGGGCAGCACAAACGAATGGAGTAAATGGCAAACGCTGCAGCCGGCGAGTCTCAGTACAAATGATCGCTTTGGCAGCGCGGTGGCGATGAGCGACGACTTAATTGCGGTGAGCGCCTATGGTGGCCGTGAAGACGGAGTATCGGTGGGAGCAGTGTATGTGTTTGAACGAAATCAGGGCGGCAGTAATGAGTGGGAGGAGATCGCTCGCATCACCCCAACGAATCTGCAGGCTAATAGCGAGTTCGGTTTTTCGTTAGCCCTCGATGGCGATCATCTCGCTGTCGGTGTGCCGTTTGCGCGGATCGATGGATCGTCCACCACCAATGGCGCGGTATATGTTTTCAGTCGTCACGAGGGTGGCACAAATATGTGGGGCCAAGTTATGTACTGGTCGCCGCCTTTTTCGAGTAGTCAATTTGGGCGGGCTGTGTCGCTAAAGGGAGATCGGTTACTAGTAGGAGCGCCTCGCTATGCCGTTTCCGGAGAGGGGCAGGGTGCCGTTTGGCATTTCGATAGAAATACGGGTGGCTCAGGCAATTGGGGGGAACGCGAGCAGATTTCGGTTCCTGATGCGATATCGCCGTCAGGTTTCGGTTGGTCGATCTCGCAAAACGACGAATACATAGTGATAGGTGCCCCTGATACGGCCGTGACTGGAACGAATAACATGGGTAGTGTCTTTGTGTTTACGCCAGCATCTGGCACGAATGACGCGGTGATGATTCTATCGTTGGACGAGCCTCAGCGGGGATCGCGCCGTTATGGTCGCAGTGTTTCCATCGACGGAGGCTATCTATTTATCGGGGCGCCATTGAGAGAGCCTGAGGCTCCCTTTTCAGATGCAGCCACCTATCTTTACCGGCAGAATGCCTTGGATCCGCTCGTCTGGGATCTGTTAGAGCAACTAGAACGGCCACAGAATAGCTCGGCCAGTCTATTTGGCGCAGCTGTTGCCTTACGGGACGGCACAGGCATTGTAGGGGCACCTGCCACCCAGCCTGCAGACACTGCAGGACATGCGTTTATGTATCGCTTCCGATACGACTATGGCCCCGTGACAACACAGTCTTTGCCGGACCAGGTTGCCGCTGTCGGCGAGCCCTTCTCATATATTCTGCCCTCGGCACTGTTTGAACATCCGGATGAGGACGCCGTCCTGGAGATCACGGCGGACTTCGTGGATGGTGCGAATGGATTGATCTTTGATGCTGCGACAGAAACGGTGGAGGGTACACCCTTGGCATCAGGCGCATACAACATCTTGTTTGCGGCCACGGATCAGTGGGGTGGGGTGGCCTATGCGACGCTGAGAATATGGGTCACCGATGATATCCCGATCGGCAGCACACCGCGTGAAATCTGGAATTATGAACAGTTCAGTTCTGCCGTAACAAATGCAGCCCTCGAAGCTACGCTATGGGGCGGATCGGCGGACCCGGACGGTGATGGTTTGTCGAACGACCAGGAATATGCGTTCGGTACAGATCCCAATGATTCCGATGCGGCGATATTGGAGATCACGCAGTTGCGGGACGGTGTGGCCGAGATCGTGTACGTACGACGCAGCAACGACCCATCCCTGATCTTCTCATTGGAGAAAACCGATAATCTGATTGACTGGATTGGCTATGACGCGGCGATTATTGCAGCCACCTATCAAGCAATTGATGCGACTCGAGAGTATGTCATCCTCAATGTGACAGCTGATCTGCAAGAGCGCGCGCTGCATTTCCGCATTCGCGTGCACTTTTGATAACTATGACAAGGATACCGTGCAATGAATAAGACAATGGTTTTGTTGGGTGCCGTGGCATGCCTGATGGGCATAACCACACTGACAGTATTTGCCGAAGACGGCGATGCCGGAGAACGCCAATTTGCTTTGGGTGATACACGTTGGGAGGATAGCCGCATAACTGCGGCAGCGCGTTTCGGGGACACAGAAGAATACGTAGTGGATGCGTTGATCCCGGTATTGGGCGGTGACCATAGTAGGAGTTTCCTGAATCTGCGAGGGACGTTCCTGCAAGACCGCGAACAGGAAGTGAGCATTGGTCTCGTGCACCGGTACCTTTGCCAAAAGTACCCCCTGATTGGCGGACTCAATCTTTTTTTTGATACCCGCTGGACCGAAGAGAGCAACACGTTTCACCAGCTAGGAGGAGGTCTCGAGCTGTTGAGCCAGTGGTTCGACCTGCGCGCCAACTATTATTATCCGTTGTCCGATCAGCGCACACTCTCGGAATTTACAGAAACCTCGACACGGCAAGAAGGTGCAAGGCGTATTTCCGAGGTCATAACGTACCGTAGCTTTGAAGAGCCTTTGGAGGGGTACGACGCGGAGGTAGGCGTCTGGTTACCCTTCCTTGCCAGTCGTCTGCCCACGGGGGTTTTTGTGGGCTACTATGAGTTTCGATCCGACTATGTGCCGGACTTTTCAGGTTGGAAAGCCCGCCTGGAAATGCGCCCGCATCCAAATTTAACGCTGGATGCCGAGTGGTTCGAGGATGATGCATTAAATGAAACAGATTACTTTGTTGGCTTTCGCGTGAATCTCCCATTCGATTTTTGGAATGGGGTCGGTTTTGATCGGCGCCAGGATGAGCGATCTCGTGTACGAGGCTTTGAAGCACGCATGGCGGACTTTGTGCACCGAGACTTTCGGATTCGTACCGTCAATACCGGTCCCGTGGAGATTGATCGCACCGCGCAGGCGCAGCAAGCACAGGCCCAGACCCAAACTCCTGCTCCGGAGGCGCCACAACGAAACTGTCGGCAAGAAATCATCGATTATGAAGATGACATGGTCACCCCTATATTTATTACGATTTGCGACTAATGCCGCGTAATATCGCCTTCTCGCGAGCGCAATTGGATCAAAAAGTTGACTCTACCTGTCGTCTTTCGGGAGTAAATGGTCGCCGATTAAGGATTTTCCCTGCGCAAATATTGATGCTTTAGCTCGAAAAGTCTACTTCTGTGAAAAGCTCGAGCTGAGCGAGTTACATAGAATTCATGACCTGCCCTTCAAAATAATTGCATTTTTTTTCAAAAAGCTGTTGACGGCGACAGGCTTTTTCGAGATATTCCCACCTACATTGTTCGTGCATTTGCCGAACGATGGTGTGTGTAGCTTTTCAAGGTTCATTCAATCGGACAGGTCAGCTGCGCACATTTGTGCTCTTTGAAATAAGAATAACTCACAATAGATGCACTGCTTCGGACCTGAAGCGGTGCGATTTGTTGGAGCTTGTGTATGGGCTCTCAGAAATGAGAGCAACAAAAATACTTAAGAGTAAATCAGGATAAAAGTCAGCATGGCTTTCGGGCTGTGTTGACCTTGAAACTTTTCATTTGGAGAGTTTGATCCTGGCTCAGAACGAACGCTGGCGGCGTGGATTAGGCATGCAAGTCGAACGGGATTCTTTAAGTTCAAGTTTTCGGACGAGAACTTTTTGATGAGAGTGGCGAACGGGTGAGTAACGCGTGGGTAATTTGCCCTAAAGTTGGGGATAGCCAACCGAAAGGTTGGATAATACCGAATGTGGTCGCTCCGGACATCCGGAGTTGTCTAAAGGTGGGGATCTTCGGACCTGCCGCTTTAGGATGAGCCCGCGTCCCATCAGCTTGTTGGTAAGGTAACGGCTTACCAAGGCTTACGGGTAGCTGGTCTGAGAGGATGGTCAGCCAC
>SLCI01000122.1 GCA_007125875.1 Kiritimatiellia bacterium
CGCAGCAGATAGAATCGTTCCGGTGACAGGAATTGATCCAATACGCCATCGGCGGGAATCGGTTCCGCTCCGTCTGACGCAGAACCACTTACCGCCGTGTAAATCCTCATCAGCCGCTCGCGATAACGATCCAGACCGAACGCACGCCGGATCACTTCCTGATTCGCGCGCACTTGTTGCTCGTCGATAGGCAATGCGATGGCATTGTTTGGTGTTACTTCCGTGCGAGCGGAGACAGATCCATGAACCCGCTCGATCACCTTTTGCTGTTGCGATTCGTCCAGGCGGCTAAACTCAATCCGGCCATCAGACTGAATCTGGCTCCAAGCTTGCTCGATCATGGGCGGCGCAATCTCGCGACCATAGGCCGTCCATGCCTGCGTCATCGCTTTGCCCAACGCTTCCCGCACTGTACCCTCATCAATCCAATCGGCGGGCACGGTTAACCGGTCGTAGAGCCCGTCTAATGAAATCCCTGCGGCCTCAAACTCGCCCGTAATCTCCGGCAATTTGCGGCCCGCTAACGGTCGCCCCATCAGCCAGGGCTCGAGGAAAGCCAAGCCAAACCCTTCGGCAATACTGGTGGTGACGAGTCGCTCGGCGGACTGAATCAAATCAGGAAACGGCTGCGCTAGCCCCATCTCGAACGCAATCGGCAAACGTAACGATGCGGCAAACGATTTCCACTGCGCATAGATCGGCTTTTCGCCTGAGCTTTCGGGCGCCAACGTAATGCCATACCGACGCTCAGCCTCCGTATCCATCGCACTCCACAGCAAAAACTCGCCAATATTTTTGCGCCGAATGGCGCGGGTGGGATAGAGAACGAGCGGCGGCCCCGAACGGGATGTTTCCAGCGCGGCCCCAGCGGGTTCATTCCCCGTCCATACTGCGTTCGGAAGCCGATGCACGCGATCTTCGTCAATGCCAGCAGAGCATAGGATTTTTTCATCGCGCTGATTCAGCAACACGTAGTGTGTCCGACCCGCTTGCGGATACAGTTGTCCGCTCAATGACGGGTCGCCACCAAGTCGGTCCGACAGATAACGATAATTTGCGGGCCGCCCGTCCTCCGCGAAGTCATGAATTTGCAACACCAAGGCCTGGCCCGCCGCCGACATGCGCGCAACGGCGTCTGTCCATGCCGCATTCTTGCCCAAGGTGTGGTTGTGAATATGCCAAATGTCCGGATCGCGCCCCAACGCCGCACGAACCGCGGCTTCCACCTGCCGGCGCAATTCTTCCGGGTCAGGCAGGGTCTGTCCCTCATCATAGGCCAGCCCGCTGACGACCTGTACCGGGGCTGAAAACGTTGTGTCGTCGGGCGGCGCTTCGCCGCTTAATACCACGGTTTCCACTTTGTCGGGATCCAAGGCCGCGAGCGCATTCTGGATCACCCGCGTGACGCCACCGCGCCGCAGGTGATAGTGCACCATGGCGATAGCGAGCCGGTCACTCATGAGTTGGGATGAAACTTCTCGCGATAGGCGGGAATGTCGAGCATCGGCGGGCGCTCTTCCTCAACGATATGATGCTCGATATGCTCGAACTGCCCGTCCTTCACCTGAAACTGGCGCAAGACCGAATTCAAATCCGGCACCTGTGGCATCAGGTTTAGTGCTTTGGCGCGGTTCAGAAAGGTTTGCAGGATGCCGAACGACATTTTGCCCAAATCGCGTGTGGCTTGATTGCGGTGTACCCGCTGATCAAGATCCGTCTGGCCGAAAGCACCCAGGCCCCACTTGCTGTACACGTCAATTAAGTGCGACGTTTCCACGCCGTAACCGATCGGGAACGGAATGGCTTCCAGCACTTCACGGCGCACCGCGTATTCACCCGAAAGCGGCTGCACGATGGCGGTTAACTCGGGGAAGAACAACGAGAAGAGCGGTCGCACTAAAATCTCAGTGACGCGTCCGCCGCCGGAGGGACGGATGCCTTGCGAGAAGGCCAGTGGCCGGTCATAGAAGGCTTTTACATATTTGATTTCAGGCCGATAAATCAGGGGGGCGACCAAACCATAAGCAAAGCGTGGATGAATATTCTTAATGTCTGCATCCACATAGACGATGATATCGCCTTTGAGCTGATAGATGGCTTTCCACAGATTCTCGCCCTTACCGCGTTTTTGGCCGACCTCGGGCAGAATGTCGGACGCCAAGTACACATCGGCTCCATAGGACGCCGCGACTTCGCGCGTGTTATCGGTCGAGCCGGAATCGATCACCGCAATCTCGTCAAGCAATGGATAACGGCTCATCAACTCGGATTTGAAGATGACGATTTCTTTGCCGATCGTGTTTTCTTCGTTCAGCGTCGGGATACAGAGCGAGATCGTCAGGCCCTGCTCTTTCTTGGCTTCCACCAAATGACGGAAGTCCCAGAAACTACTGTAGTGAAACGTGTTGTTTTGTAGCCAGTGATCAATGTTCATCGCAAAGTCCCTCGTCCATCGCTACCAACAAACCCAATAACTGTGCGATGCCGTCGAATAGCGGATCGATATCTACTTCTTCGATCTGTTCGGCGTGTTTGCGACCGTTGGACAAGCCCAACGTCACCGCCGGTATTTGGTGACGAATCAGCTCCGCAAGTTCCGATGTACTCGGGGCGACCCGCGGCTCGACATTGAGTGCCTTCAAAATATCGCGCGCATGCCGAACCAACGGATGACGAAAATCGATTCCACCGGGCTCGCGGCGCGACACGACATCGAACGCCACATCCGCGGACGACTCCAACTCGACCTGTGTAATCCGGTCACGGATTTCCGCCAGAATGTCATGCACCACCTCGGCCGACTCGCTGCGAATTTCGAAGCGCAGCACCGAGTGCGTGGCAATGTTGTTGAACGAGTTGCCGCCTTCGATGGAGCCCAGCACAATACTGGTCTTGGGTCGCTTGGGTAGCGGGATGCGGTTGATCTTGTTGATCACATCGTTGAGCGTGATCACGGCACCCGATGCACCGAACCGCGTCCAGTCATACATTTCCGGCACGCGCACATTGACTTCGGCGCGCAACATGCCGATCGACGAGTAACTCAGCCGGCCCAGCTTTACGCCCTCCATGCAGACCGCACCGGCAATCGGTTCCTTGTGGTTGTTCAGGAAGAAACGTAAACCCTCGAGATTTCCCCGCCCCAAGCTGCGCGCGTCCGCCATTAGGATCAGGTTGGACTTAAGCTGAATACCCAGTCGCTCCAAGAGGATGGGCAGCGAGACCAGCGTGGCACAGCCGAGACTATTATCGCCAACGCCCGGCCCCATAATTCGATTAGCCAGCAGCGAGATGGTATGATCGACCTTTTCGCTGAATACAGTATCGGCATGGGCAACAAGCAGCAGGTTACGCTCGCCGGTCGATCCGTTCAGAATACCGAAACCGTTGCCCATTTCGTCGGCGCTGCAATTTTGTAGGCCGCACTCACTCAGCCGGTCTTGAATAAAACGAATGCGCTGATCTTCGTAAAAGGTGGGCGCAGGGATTTCTCCGATCATAACCGTGTTGGCCAGCAGAATGTCACGCATCCCTTCTGCGGCTGCCCGGTAGTCGGCGAGTTGTGCTTTGATGTCTTTAAATTTCATGGGTCAACCGATTCCTCGTAAAGTGGCCGGGTTCTGGCTCGCAGCGATGGGGGAATCGTGCGGCCCGAACTTAGAACGGCATACCGCCGCCGGGCAATCCCATGCCGCCGGTGATCTTGGCCATTTCCTTCGCGGCCATGTCTTTGGCTTCCTTCATCGCGCCATCCACCGCGGCCAACACCAAATCCTCCAGCATCTCGACGTCGTCCGGGTCGACGACTTTGGGATCGATCGCAATACGTTCGAGCGACATATCGCCACGCGCGGTCACGGTCACCATGCCACCGCCACTGGAAAACTCGACCGTCTTTTCGGCCAATTCCGCCTGCATGCTTTCCATGTTCTTTTGCATGGCACTGGCCTGCTTCATCAATTTCATCATGTTAACCATTGTTCGCTCCTTTTGCTTATTCGCGTATATCTATAATCTCGCCGTTGAATGACTCCAAGGTCAATCGCACAATCGGGTCGCGGCTCCAGCGTTGTTCCGCCGTGAGTGCATGTTCCGGAATCTTGGCGGCCTGTTCGGGATTTCGTTGGTGCCCTTCCGGAAACTTCAGGTCAGCCGGCAGCGTCTCTCCGGGCTGCATCAACTTAAACCGGATCTGAATCGGACGCTGCAAAAACTGACTAAAGACTTTGTCTAAAACCTTACGATTGCGTGGTACGTCCACATTCTTAATGCCATCGGCGAACTCGGGATCAAAACCAATTGTCAAAACGTCGCTCTCCACGTTTGTCGGTTTCGCATCGAGCAAATAGTTGCGCACTAACGGGGCGCCATGTCCAGCCCGGTCAATCAGGTCGTGCCAGTGTGCAAAGAGGCGTTGATGATCCGTACGTAATTGCTCGTCCGGAATCGAAACACTTGGAGTGCGCGGCGCAGGTGCCGGCGGAACATCATCCGGGAGCTCGACCTCGGTGGGGGTTTCCTCCTCTTCGACACTCAGATCGGGCTCGGCGGGTGGAGCATCAGCGGGCGGCTCCGGGGCTGGGGTCACTGGGTCAGGGCTTTTTTTTTTCGCCCCGGCGGGCTCATCCAAGGACGCAGACGCAGTGGGCTCACTGCCACCTAAGGCTGCTTTCAATTCGGCCAGCTGCTTGAGAATCGTATCGATCGATGCCACGGAAGCCGCGCGAGCACAGCGAATGAGCGTCGTTTCGACCAACGTGCGACGGGAAAGCGCATAGCGTAACTGGGCCTCTGACTCAGTCAGAAGCTGCACCACGCTGAGCACCCGGCCTGCATCGGTCTGCTCGGCTTGCGCCTTGAGCGTGTCGTGCTGAGCGCCGGTGATGTCCAGCGCCTCCAAGCTGTCGGGCGCATAGAGACAAACCAACAGGTTGCGGAAATGCTCGATCAGCTCGAGCATTAGGCGCTGCATATCCTTGCCGCCCGCATCAAGTTCGGCCACACATCGTAGGAGCGCATGAACATCGCCCTGCAGGATGGCGTCTGCGAGTTCCTCTAAGGTGGCGCGCGAAACCAAGCCAAATACCGATAACACATCGGGCTCGCGAATGGTGTTGCCGATAAAGGAGATCAACTGGTCCAGGGCAGATTGCGCATCGCGCATACCGCCCTCGGCGCCGCGCGCAATCGCAAGCAGGGCATCCTGATCAATATCAATGCCTTCGGCCTTGGCGATTTTGCCGATCGATTCAGCGATCACTGGCGTCGAAATTCGGCGAAGATCAAAGCGCTGACAGCGCGAGTGAATCGTGGCCGGCACTTTCTGCGGATCGGTGGTGGCCAGCACGAACTTCACGTGAGGTGGCGGCTCCTCCAGCGTCTTTAGCAACGCATTGAACGCGCCGGTCGACAACATATGAACTTCGTCGATCACATAGATTTTGTAGGTGCTGCGGGCTGGCGCATAGCGCGCATTTTCGCGCAGCTCGCGGACGTTGTCGACGCCGGTATTTGACGCCGCATCGATTTCGATCACGTCCATGGAGTTACCCGCCATGATCTCCCGACAGGAATCACATTCATCGCACGGCGTTGGGGTCGGCCCCTTCTCGCAGTTCAGGGCCTTGGCAAAAATACGGGCGGTCGTGGTCTTGCCGGTGCCGCGCGGACCAACCAGCAAGTACGCGTGAGCAATCCGGTCTTCGGTAATGGCGTTACTTAGCGTACGCGTGACGTGCTCTTGACCGATCACGTCGGCAAACTGCTGCGGTCGCCATTTTCGCGCGAGTACTTTGTATTGCTCCGTCATTACTTGCTCAACTTCCGTGGACTAAAAAAGAGTGGCCGTGCACCATTGATCGACCGCTTCAATCAGCAGAGACGGGTCCTTTCCGTGCTCAGGCCAGGTAAACCTGCGGCACCCGAATAACATGACTTACCGCTGCTACCTTCCGGTCCTGACGGGGTTCATCCGCACTCGTCGCACAGGGCCCGGCCTTCATCGCCTTTCCGGGGCGCCTCATACTCATCGTTACGGCCTCGCGCTGGAATTCCACCCTGCTATAGCGGGTTGCAGGTCCTCCTAAAAGGATTCAGGGCACCGCTACCTCCCCGTCTAGCACGGCCAGGCAAAGACTACCAAGCCATGACAGGGATTGCAAGTGACGTGCAAAAGAGAAACGGGGGCGGGATACGGGACACGAGATACACGACACGAGATGCGAGATACGAGATACGGGGGGTACGGTTGCAGGACATGGGTAACACGAGCGTTTCAAGACATAGGTAACACACAGCGGTTATAGAGTCTTGATCCATAAGGCGTCGCCCCGTATCGTCCCTCATTATGTCTGAAAAATCCAAGTATACAATTCAGTGTCCGCAATGCCAAGCGGAGCTCAGTGTTGAGCTCTTTGACTCCATCAATGTCCTGGAGGCGCCAGCACTGCGCGACGAGCTAATGGCGAATCAACTGAACGCGGTTCAGTGTCCTCACTGCGATTTTTCGTTCCGCGTCGACAAACAGCTGCTCTACAACGATCCGGAGCGACGCGTGATGATCTACTGGTTCCCCGGACACGAGGACGCCTACAACCAAAATCGCGAGGAATTTCTGCGCATGATGGATGCGCTCGGCAATGCCTTGCCTGATGACTTTGACCCGCCGGTCGTACACCTCGTCTTCACACGCACCGAACTCGTGGAACGCATCTACCTGTTGGAGGCCGATCTCAATGAGCGAATTGTCGAGTACATCAAGTACATGATGTATTCGCGGAATTTGGAGAAGATGGATCCGCGCCGAAAGGCGATCCTGTTCAATGCCGAGGATTCTACTGAAGACGCACTCTGCTTTGTTACGCAGGACCTCGAGACCATGCAATTGGATGGCATGCTCGAGTTTGATCGCACGGCGTATGAGGGACTACTGGAAATGTTCGACGATGAGGAAAAAACCGAACATCTGATGTCGCTCTTTCCCGGGCCGCATGTGAGCGCTCGCTCAATGTTGATCCAAGACGAGAATCAACGCAGCGACGAAAATCCCTCCGGATAATCGCCTAGTTTTGAGCGAGAGCGCGCTGCGCTTTTTCAAGATAGAGCAAATCGGTGCGCGCCTGCACATGCCAAGGCTGATCTGGATCATCCAGCATAGCCTCATAGATCACTCGTGCCTCATCCGCTCGGCCCAGCTGGCCCAGCACGCGAGCCTCGCTCAGTTTGGCGACCGGCGCCAGGAAATGTCCGGGGCGCCCTGCATGGAAAGCCATAAAACCGGCCAATGCTTGTTCAAGATTACCCATCGCTTCATCAGTGTAAGCCAAGCCCAGCTCAGCCGATGGGCGCATTGGATGCTCCGCATGCTGTTCGAGAAATTGGCTGTAAGCAACGCGTGCCAACTCAGGCTGCCCCTGACGAAAGCGCTCAGCAGCGAGGGCCAGCTTGGCCATGGGCGCCGATGGCGTGTTGGAGTATTGATCAACGATCAACTGAAACTGTTCCGCCGTTTGGGCATTGAGCAAAATTTCGGAGGCCTGATCACGTGCGCTGGAGGCCTGTTGTTGGCGCAACGTGAACATCAATACCGCCACGAGCGCGATGGCCACACCGATAACGACCGGAACCGCGTACTCGCGGGCCATCTCTACCATTTGATGCACTTCCTTCTCTGGCCGCACTTTCTTTTCTTCGGTGGGCCGCTGTTCAAAATCTGGTTCTTGCGCCATAATCTTTATCCTTTCGAGGGCCCCATATATGCCACGAATCAGCCCAAACGCAAGTTTTTACGGGGAGGATGAGTGTCTAAGCGGAACGCAATACCTGATGTTTTCAATGAACAAGGATTCTTAGCCATAAAATGTGGCAATTCTTTGATCACGATAAAGAAGACTTTACACCTATGTCACTTGCTTTTGCTTGCTTGACAAGCGGCACTGAAAGGTCTAAAGCCAGAACAGATTGAGTGTGTTATTTCATACCAAGGAGGTCTTATGAGCACCCCTCACTGGCAGCGCCCGAACTGGTTCGTATTCACTTGCGCAGTCGCAATCATTTCCTTCGCCGCATTCGCTGATTCGACACGGGGCGAGGAAGTGTCCAGCGCCGAAAACGAAAGGGATCTCCCCGCCGGGAGGCTCACCTTTGGCGGTGAATTTCGGCAGAGCGAATTCGAAGGCTTTGCCGATGCACTCATTCCGCTGGTTGCAACAGAAACAGGCCTCGTTTTTCTCAACCCACGAACTTCCATCACAGATCGCTCGGAGGAGGAATACAATCTCGGCTTGGGTTATCGTCACTTATTTGCGGATCGCAATTTAATCCTCGGTGGCAATATCTTTTATGATTATCGAGACACGCGATTCGGCAATACCTATCACCAGCTCGGGCTGGGTGTTGAGATGTTAACGCCGTGGGTTGATGCCCGCGCCAATTACTATCGGCCCGAACGCAAAACGTTTCTGGCCGACACCATGGAAGTAGAGACGGTCCAAGAATCGCGGCGCAGGGTCAGCACGTTCGGCGATCTCTACGCAGAAGGTAACGCGATTCGCCAAGACGAAACCGTCCGCAACATAACCACCACCACAACCACCAAGCAGACGTTTGAAATGTTCGAACAAGCGGTTGAAGGTTTTGATGCTGAAATCGGCGTCAAGTTTCCAATGCCGGAGGCGGTGGAAAATGTCGAAGTCCGCTTGTTTGGCGGCTACTACTACTTTGACTCGCGGCTAGGCGACGACATTAAGGGCGCCAAAGCGCGCCTCGAGGTACGAGCGCTGCCCTCTCTTTTCCTCGATGCAGGTTGGTATGAAAATAAAGACCTGACCGGCAGCGACTTCTATGTCGGCGCCCGCATCAATGTTCCCTTTGATCTCTACAATTTAGCGCAAGGCCGCAATCCGTTTGCCGGCGCACGGGATGGATTCCGCCATACGCCGCGACCGTTCGCCGCGCGAATGACCGAAATGGTCATGCGCGACCTGCATGTACGCGATGTACGTTCGGACTATATCGAAAACGAATCGCTGCGCGAGGTCGAGACCAGCAGTCGCAATAACTCGCGCGTCATCAGTCACTCCATTCTTGGCGATGTGGCCTTCGTGGATGGCGATTCAACCGGCAGTGAACTTGGAACGGCTGAGGCGCCTTTTCAATCGATTGCGCAGGGTATCGAGAGTGCTCATCGTAATGTGTATGTATTTGCGACCTCCGGCCCCTACCGCGAAAACGTCACCATCGACACACCCAAAACCATTATCGGCCAAGGCCACGCCATTCGAGGCTTTGACGGGAAAC
>SLCI01000239.1 GCA_007125875.1 Kiritimatiellia bacterium
AGAATACCAGCGTACACGCCGGCCACCGCCTAACGGCGGCGGCTACAAGAAACGAGGAGGGCCTTACGGCCGCTTCGGAAAACGATTGAAATCGGGTTTGCGCTTCTCAACGAAGGCGTTGCGACCTTCTTGTCCCTCTTCCGTCATGTAGTACAGCAAGGTGGCGTTACCCGCTAGTTCCTGGATGCCGGCCTGTCCATCACAGTCCGCATTCATGGCAGACTTTAAGCAACGGATCGCAAGAGGAGAATGCGCGAGAATCTCGCGACACCATTGTACCGTTTCTTCCTCCAATCGCTCCAAGGGCACAACCGTATTGACCAGCCCCATCTCAAGCGCTTGCTGCGCATTGTATTGACGGCACAGGAACCAAATCTCGCGTGCCTTTTTCTGACCGACAATACGAGCGAGATAGGATGATCCGTATCCGCCGTCGAAGGAGCCCACCTTAGGACCGGTTTGACCGAAAATCGCATTCTCTGCCGCAATGGTCAGGTCGCACAAGACATGCAGCACGTGACCGCCACCGATCGCGTAACCAGCCACCATCGCAATCACAGGCTTTGGACAGCTACGCATGGCACGCTGAAAATCAAGCACATTGAGGCGATGAACCCCTTTATTGTCTTGGTAACCGGCATCCCCACGAATCTTCTGATCGCCGCCAGAACAGAACGCCTTTTCACCTTCGCCTGTCAGAATGATTACACCGATCCGCTCGTCATCACGGGCATCATTGAGCGCGTCCATCATTTCCGACACGGTCAGTGGCCGGAATGCATTGCGCACCTCGGGCCGGTTAATCGTGATCTTGGCGATTCCTTCCGCCTTATCATACTTGATGTCTGTATATTCTTTCGCAGATTCCCAATTAATCGTCATTACACTCTCCCCTTAGCTGTCCTACGGATATTGTCTACGCTAGAGCTTTGTCGAGTTGCTCCCTCACACATTTCGAAAATAAATCCGGCTGTTCGAGGTGCACATTATGCCCTGCCCCTTCAATACTTTCCATGTGTATACGCGCACTCGCTGAACACATTTGCCGCGCTACCTGCTGATATTTCCGATCCAACCCACCAATAATTAAACACACATCGACTTCGAGTTGATGCAAGGCGTCCCATAAAGGCTGTTGACGGCCAACACTCATGCCCTCAATCGACCGCGCTACCTCGTTGCTCTCATTCTGACGTCTTTCTTTCAACATCTGCTCAAAAATTTCAGTCTGCGCGCGCAGGCTGCAAAAAATCGGCTGTCGATACCAATCCTCGAGCACGACATCTATCGGCTCTGCTCTAAAACGGTCGGCCCATCCAGCATCCTGCTTTTCGCGTGCTTGAGCTGTCCGCGCATCGAGCAGGCCGGGTGAAGACGATTCAATGATGGCCTGTCTTATGTGATCGCTGTGATGAATGGCTAGATAGAGGGACAGCCGCCCTCCCATTGAATAGCCGACCAAGCGAAGCGCTTTTTGCTCCACCAATGGTAAGGCATCCAGTACACGCTGGGCAGATCCCGCAAAGGTATAGGATTCCTCGTCATCAAACGCTGCACTTTGACCATGCCCCGGTAAATCGACGGCAATGCAGTAATAAGAATCCGAGAGGTCTTGCATTAATGGTAGCCATTCGCGATGGCTCCCGAGAAATCCATGCAGAAACACGACCGGCGGATTACACGGATCGCCGCGTGTCACGGTATGCAAGCGGAGGCGATTCATTGTGTGGCCAGGCGTCGCTTTATCTCCGCCTGCAAGGCATGATGCAGCTCGACATTGGTACGTCGATCGGTGATTACCTCAATCAACATCGATTGATTAGCGTCTAGCGCCTCCGTGAGCAGGTTCAAGAATCCCTCCGGCGATGTGGGACGCACATACGGGATATGGAACTGATCTGCCGCTGCTTCGAATGTGAAGCCATGTGGTGTGCCAAAGTGCTGCTCGAATATATCTGATTCGGCAGCGACTGACAGAAAAGAGAAGATACCGCCTCCATCGTTATTAATGACCACCAGAATCAACGGGTTCTCAAGCGTCTTCATCAAACTGAGCGAATTCAGGTCATGCAGTACCGCGAGGTCCCCTAACACCGCAATCACCGGCTGCTGCCGGCCCGCGGCCCACCCGCACGCCGTCGCCACAGTCCCATCGATTCCACTGGCGCCACGATTGGCCGTCATTGGCTGAGCATCCGGCTGACACATGCCATACATATCGAGATCACGAATCGGCATACTATTACCTGCGAATATCGCAGCGCGTCCGGCACATGTACTGACCATCTGTGCCACCCCAATCTCATCCAGCGACGTTGCTCGCTCGACATGCTGATCGACGACCTCTTTGACCCGACGCGAGGCTTGATGCCACTGCTCGAGTGACGGACTTGCCTGCATCTGCAAAGATTCAGGCAATGCCGAAACCAACAAGGATAAATCGGATTCGATCACGCGTGCTGCGCGTTGCGTGACATCTTGACGACGAGGATGCGGCTGAATGAGCACATACTCTGACTCAATACGCTTGAGCCACTGAAGCAGACGCTTTGACACGAAAGGACCACCAATGTGTACGATGCATTCGGGGTTGAACGCATCGGGCAATGCCAGCAACACTTGATCCGCGTAAGGGATTAAGCTGTCCAAGCCTTCGCTTAATCGTACGCCGGAACCGATATCCGCAATCACCGGCCAGGATAATCGCTGCGCCAGCGTCTGCGCGGCCGCTCGTTCAGCGTCCGACGATAAGCGGCCCACCAGCAACACTCCTGTCGCGCTGTGCTCGAAGCGCTCAATCAGGTATGAAATATCGGATTGCGACGGGGCGAGTTGAGCAGCGCTGATGACCGTATGTGGTAACTTTTCGTCACGCGAGCACGCTTGATCAAGATAGGGCTGATAATCGATGCCGTCGGATTCGGCGGATAGTGGTTCGCGAAACATCATGTTCACGTGAACGGGGCCCGGATTTGGTCCTCGTGTGCGCGCGAAGGCGTAATCGATCGTCGAGCGCACATAGTTCAAATCGATGTCGGTGGTAGGACACGGCATGTCGACGTGCCAACGTTGATACGGAGCGAACAGATTCGACTGCAAGATCGCTTGATTTGCGCCGGTATCACGCAGCTCCGGCGGACGATCTGCTGTCAGCAACAAAAGCGGGATACCGTCTTGCGCGGCCTCAACAGCGGCCGGGAAACCATTGGCCACGGCGGTGCCCGAGGTGGTCACCCAAACAGCAGGCAAACCGGTTGCCCGCGCGTGACCAAGCGCATAAAAAGCTGCTCCTCGTTCGTCATAGTGGATCTTGGCCTTAGCATCCGGGTGGCGCGCTATCGCTGTGGCTAGAAGGCCGGATCGTGCGCCGGGACAGAGACAAAAGCAGTTCACCCCATTCCGCACCAATTCATCGATAACGGCATACGCCCAGATTGTATTCACATTGGTGTTTGCTGGGTTCATGAGGCGGTCAGTACCTTGATGAAATCACGGACCTTTAACTCAATCTCCTCCCACTCATTCGCCGCGGTGGAACCGGCCACAATGCCAGCGCCGGAGAAGAGTGACAGTTTGTTCGGTTGTACGAGGCCCGAGCGGATCGCTACCGCAAACTCAGCGGAATCCTCTGCGACCCAGCCGACGGGAGCCGCATACCAGCCGCGGTCAAACGCTTCCAGTCGCTCAATAAAGGCAAGGGCCGTCTCGCGGGGTTGTCCGCCCAGGGCAGCGGTGGGATGAAGTGCCGCGAGGATATCCTCATCCCGCACCTCGTCACGCAATTGGGCACTGATATGCGAATAAAGATGTTGTCCACGAGCCAACTTTTGCAAACGCGGTGACGCATCCATTTTAAAAGCGTCACACAACGGTGACAGTTGATCCCGAATCCCTGATCGCACAATTTCATGTTCACGGCGATCTTTGTCGCTGTTCAACATCTCGTTACCCAGCTCGTCGTCCAGTTCCTGCGTTTTGCCCCGCATACGCGTGCCAGCCACGGCCTCCGTCTCTAATCGCCTGTCGTCACGCATATAGAGCCTCTCGGGCGAGGCTCCGACGAAAGCGATGTCCTTCGCGGGCATGTAACAGAAGTGAAAGCAATCGGGCGTCGCTGATTTGAGACGGTGCAGAAGCACGATCGGGTCAAGATTCCCACCGAACAGAAAATCGGCTCTGCGCGCGAGTACTACCTTGTCTAACTGACCGGCGTCGAAGGCTCGAAGTGATTCTTCGATGTTTTCTTCCCAACCAGAATAATCCGGATTCTCTTGGCGCGAAAGAGGGGGTGGAAACTGATCGGACCAAGCGTTACACCAAAAACACATTGACGCGATGCGATCACACCAATAGTCAACGTGGCCATTGGCATATTCTGCTGCCGTGAAGTGAAGTGAAAACAAGTTACCTCGCTCGGATCGGATCATTTCTAAGCGAGGCACAATGAAGCGACTGAAACCAAAGACTTTCCAGTCGACATCGGGTTTGGCCTCCTGCGTAAAGCGGAATCCGCCATAAAAGCGAACTCCCTGCGAGGCCATCTGCAAGGATGATCGCAATGCGTTAAAGATCCTCGAAAAACGTGCCGGCTCATGCCACACCAACTCATGCGCTGTGCCTACCCCACCGATTTCGATTGCTTGCTTATTTCCTCGCGCCGATCCATAGAATCGCATCTCATCCGAAACACAATTCAACCAATCGAGTGGCGGTTGATCGGGGATGCCGACACTGGCTCTGAAAAGGAAATCATCTGGTGCCTTTGGCACCTCAGCGACGACTTGCGGTGCTTGCCTTTTAATTGAGTCGGCGAGCTCACTGGTATCGAAGGTTGCTTCGCCCGGAGTATAGCATCCTGTGCTCATCGTTATCTCAGGCTTTCTCCCTTGATCGCACGATCAGAGCATGGATCCCGCGTCATCAAACGAAATAGGCCTACTCAAATCGACGCAGTAGATTATAGATGGGGCTATCCGTGCCCACAATCAACGAACTATTGCGCCCCAAAACGGATTCGTAAGCTTGCAGCGTGCGCAGGAAAGCAAAGAATTCAGGGTCTTCATTGTATGCATCCGCATAGATCCGAATGGCCTCAGCTTCTGCTTCACCGCGAATCCGTTCAGAGGATTCTATCGCGGCACTTTGAATAGACGCCAATTCACGTTCCATTTCACCCAGACGCTGCTCAGCCCGTTGACGACCAATGGAACGGAAACCGGCCGATATCTTCTGCAATTCGGCATTCATCTGCGCGTACACATTGGCCTCAATCGCTGAACTGTAATTGACTTGCTTGATCAACACATCCTCTAAGTGAATACCGAGCCCAATTTGCTCCAGACGCGACCGCGCTTCACGCAAGATGCCGTCGATAACGACGGGTCGTCCACCGGTATATCGTCCATCCGCATCGACAGGCAACGGGGGCATCTCGCCACCCATCGTTGTCAGATCCAGATCCTGGTCCTCCAATAGCTCCTCATCATCAGCCAACATCACAGGGATTTCCCCTTCTCGCTCCAAGATACGATTGCTACTGCGGACAACCTCGAACAGATCATACTTCGCAATCTCATCCTTAACCGCACCCTCGATGATGCCGTTCAGACGAGTTGATGCGAGATCTTGAGAACCAATCGATTCGAGAAATACGCGCGCATCTGCAATGCGCCAACGCGCCGTAACGTCGATCACAATCGTTTTTCGGTCGCGGGTAATCGTCGTCGTTTCACGCCCGTCCCAGCGTAAGAGACGCCGATCATAACGGTGCACTTGCTGAATAAAGGGCAACTTGAAATGTAGGCCCGCGTCTGTGATCGGATCCCCTTTGATGGCACCGAATTGCGTGACGACGGCCTGTTCCCACTCCGTGACGGTGTACAGTGAGTTGTAGGCCAGGAAGCCGAGTGCTGCGACCAATATGATCGCGGGCAAGGCAACTGAACCGTCACGCGACCGCATCATTTTCTTTAGATTCGCTTGATTCATCGCACACCTCCTGTCTCACGCAGATTTAAATGGGGTAACATGGAGGGTACATCCTCATCAATAATGGTGATTTCTTTAAGTGCGGGTAAGCGCTTCTCCATAGCCTCGAGGAAAAGTCGTGTACGCGTCACTTCTGGCGATGTCCGATACGCTTTAAGCATGTCCGTGAAACGCGAGGCTTCACCACGCGCTACGTTGACACGGCGCTGCCGGAAACCTTCCGCTTCCAAGATCATACGCTGCGCTTCACCACGCGCTCGCGGCACACGCTCCTGATATTCACGAGATGCTTCTTCGAAGAAGCGAACCGCATCCTGCTCTGCCTTGTTTAGGTCGTTAAAGGCACTAATTACGGCGGAGGGCGGATCGACAAACAACAGGTTCACCTCATTAATACGGATGCCCATGCCAAATTGATCGCACTGACGCTGAATCAATTCACGCACACGTTGCTGAATTTCAGAACGTCCCACGGTCAGAATCAAAATACTGGCGCGATCTCCCATCACTTCGCGCATCACGGATTGCGAAATATCCCGCAAGGTATTAATCGGGTCTTGCACATTGAAAACGAAGTCGCGCGACTCTTCACGACTGAATTGCACGTCCCAGCCGGCCAAGACAATATTCAGGTCGCCCGTGAGCATTGAATTCTCTTCACGAGGTCCGCCACCTTGTCCCCGTCCTCTGTCGCGATAGCCGAAGGCCTCCACATCCACGATCCTGGTCGGGACTTTGATGACCTGATCAATCCCCAATGGGAGCTTAAAATGCAATCCGGGCGGCGCGGTTTTAACGTGACGACCGAATCGCAGCACCAAGCCCTCTTGCTCGGGAGCGATCTGATAGAACATTGACAATACACTCAGGACGACAACAACAGCCGCGATGGCTATTCCAATCGGCTTCAGTGGCACTTCAACAACTTTGCCTTCAACTTCTATTTTCATATATTACCTCGGGAGAAACGAAGTACAGCATACGGGCTGTATGTCGCGTATCAAGTAAAAGCGTGACAATCGATTTGCGCCATTACCTCGAAGGCAGGCTATCTGGGCGGCGCGCTCGCTGCCTCAATGTGAGGTCAGCCAACACGATTGCGGCCATTGTTTCGACAATGGGTATTGCCCGATTCACTACGCAAGGGTCATGTCGGCCAGCCGCCGCCAAATCGACCGGTTTGCCATCAAATGTAGTGGTATGTTGCACTTTACTGATCGTCGCTGGGGGTTTGAAAGCCACACGAAACACGATCGGCTCACCATTACTGATACCGCCTTGTATTCCGCCACTAAAATTCGTGGCCGTCCCCAAACCATGCTCTTTACGCACGAAAGGATCATTATGTCGCGATCCGCGCATCGCAGCGCCGGAAAACCCTGAGCCGATCTCGAATCCTTTCGTCGCGGGCAGCGACATCATTGCTTGTGCCAAATAGGCTTCCAACTTTTCAAAAACCGGTTCGCCCAGCCCGGCCGGAACATTTCGGCAGACACAAGTAACCACGCCGCCCATGGAATCTCCTTCTTCCCGAGCCGCCGTAATAGCCTCTTCCATTTTGGGTGCCATCTCAGGGTCGGGACACCGAATGATTGTTTGATCAACCTGTTCACGACTAGGCGGCGCTGCGGATAGATCAGCGGCCTGCAACTCCCCAACGGCACTAACCCAAGCAACGATCTCAACCCCGAAGGTCTCCTTTAAGAACTTTTCGGCGATGGCACCGGCCGCCACGCGTCCGATTGTTTCGCGCGCACTGGATCGCCCACCACCGCT
This sequence comes from Kiritimatiellia bacterium, assembly GCA_007125875.1. GTDB lineage: Bacteria > Verrucomicrobiota > Kiritimatiellia > SLAD01 > SLAD01 > SLAD01. The sequence continues at coordinate 7,765 of SLCI01000239.1, forward strand.
GGAAGCCCGGACCCCATACTTCATTTGGTAGGTATAGTCTGCATGAGAAGGACGAGGAATTTGACTCATTTCCTTATAGTCGCCCGGCCGCTGATCCTTGTTTTTAACCAGCAAACCAATCGGCGTACCCAGGGTGATTCCCTGCTCTGTCCCCGACAGGATCATCACTTGATCCTCTTCCTTGCGCGGGGTCGAGATAGCGCTTTGGCCCGGTCGACGCCGCGTCAATTGCGGCTGGATGTCTGCTTCTGTTAGGGCCAATCCCGGCGGACAACCATCCACCACACCGCCGACACCGTAACAGTGCGATTCGCCGAAGGTGGTGACTCGATATAAAGTGCCAAATGTACTCGACATAAAAATTTCTCCTCGTCAGTCCTAAACCAGCGACAGGATAGGCCCGAATAACGCAGGGGTCAATGTCGTGAACACAACTACTGAATACGCATTTCGGACTCGTAGCTGTATACCGATCTGTCTACCTTAACGGCATCGGCAAGGAGTAAAAGCTATGACACCGTATCTTTGGGTATTTCTCGTTCTGGGCTTAGCCCTGTTTCTATTTATTTGGGGCAAGTGGCGGCATGATATTGTGGCCCTGATAGCGCTAATGGCGGTTGTGTTGCCCGGCATTGTCCCAGCGGATATGGCCTTTAGCGGTTTTGCGCACCCCGCCGTAATTACCGTAGCCGCGGTCCTCTTGATCAGTCGGGGTCTCTCCAATGCGGGGGTGATCGATCTGTTGGCGAGTTGGCTGTCCTATGTACCCAAGCAGATTGAGGCTCAATTACTGGCTCTTACGGTCGTGGTCGCGATCTGTTCGGCGTTTATGAATAATGTCGGAGCCCTTGCCCTTTTGTTGCCCGTAGCGATTCGGATGGCGCGGGATCAAGGGAAACCGGCTTCGCTATTTTTGATGCCGCTCGCTTTTGGTTCGCTGCTCGGCGGGCTTTGCACCATGATTGGCACGCCGCCTAACATTATTATCGCGACCTTTCGGGCCGAGAATGGTGCTGAATCCTTCGGCATGTTTTCGTTTGCGCCGGTGGGCGTGGGTGTTGCGCTGGCCGGCATTGCTTTTATTGTCCTGGCCGCTCGCCATATTCTACCTGAACGTAAGGGGGAAGCCTCTCCAGAGGAACTATTTGAGATAGAAGACTATTTCACCGAGGTGCGCGTACCGGAGAAGTCCAGATTAGCCGGCGTGGCACTTCGTGACATCTCCGAATTGAGCGATGCAGACGTCTCAATTATTGGTTTGGTTCGGGGCGACAAAAGTCTGCGCCTGCATTCCAGTCACGACAAGATTCAGGCGGAGGACATCCTGATTATCGAAGCCGACTCGGATGAATTGAAACAATTTGCTGATGATGTGGGGCTCGAACTGGCAGGGAGCAAAGAACTGACGAACGAATTCATCCATTCGGATGACGTCAATATGAGCGAGGCTGTTGTCTTGCCAGGTTCACGTATGGTTGGCCAAACGGCGCAGTCGCTGAACCTTCGATTCCATCACGGTGTCAATTTACTGGCCGTGGCACGGCAAGGTGAGCGTATCCGACAGCGGCTCAGCGCGATACGATTCCGTGAAGGCGATGTGTTATTATGGGAAGGACCATCCGCTGCGATTCAAGAGGCACTGGCAAACTTCAATTGCTTGCCGCTCGCCAATCGGGAATTTGGGATCGGCCAGCCGCGCCGCCTGATTATGGCACTGGGACTCTTCATCACTGCGATTGCCTGCACGGTCATGAACATCTTGCCCACCCAGGTTGCCTTGATGGCAGCCGCGCTGATGATGGTGCTGCTGAATATCGTGCCCGTGCGCCAGATCTATACGAGCATCGATTGGCCGGTCATTATCTTGCTGGGTGCAATGATTCCTGTGGGGCAAGCCATGGAAACAACGGGTGGCGCGCAACTTATCGCTGACGGCCTGTTACAGGTTGGAGAGGAGTGGCCGGCCGTGATCGCCTTAATTGCGTTGTTCTTGGTGACTATGACCTTGTCCGATGCGATCAATAATGCGGCGGCCGCCGTGCTGATGGCACCCATCGCCTTCAGTCTCTCCGCGGGCTTGGGCGTATCGCCGGATCCATTCCTGATGGCGGTTGCGGTCAGCGCCTCCTGTGCGTTCCTCACGCCGATTGGGCATCAATCCAACACGCTGGTGATGGGGCCGGGCGGTTATCACTTTAGTGATTATTGGAAACTCGGACTGCCGTTACAGATCGTGGTCTTGATCGTTGCGATACCGCTGATTTTGCGCTTTTGGCCGTTTTGAGCTTGGATGTTGATCAGCCTTGCGCCCCCAGCGAGCTTGTCTCGCTGGAACGGAAGTTTTGGTTTTGCGCCGCGACGCAAAGTACGTCTCGTTGATTGGAGCGAGTGCTGAGGAAACACCGGACTCGCTCCACTCAATTTCCTAGCTTTGAGCGCTGCCATGTAGGGAAACTTTTGCTCCAGGGGGACAAGCCCCGCTGGGGGCATTTCCTCGTGCTTGCCTGACTGATTCCGCGCTTCCTCCTGCGTCACGTTGCGGTAGGGCAAATCCTCCGGATGATCCGTGAAACTGGGACGGCCACAAAAAGCTGCAGTCATGTCGAGCGAAGCCGAGACATCTCGATCCCCACCAACAGCCCTCCGCTGTCCACAGTAGACCCTCGGCGACGTGATGGGCGGCCTGCTACTACCTCAAACTTGGTCGATTTTGCCATCCTTCATATGGATGGTGCGATCGCAGCGTTCGGCCACTTGCTCGTTGTGAGTAACCAGCACCAGCGTATGCCCCTGATCCTGCGTTAGCGCGAATAGATGACGTAAAACGAGTTCGCCTGTTTGCGAATCCAGATTACCGGTAGGCTCATCGGCAAAGACCACCTCAGGATCGCTCATGAGGGCGCGTGCAAGCGCCGCACGTTGTTGTTCTCCGCCGGACAACTCCATTGGCCGATGTTGGCCTCGCTCACCCAAGCCAACTTGATCGAGCAGCTCTTTTGCTCGCTCACGGTAGCGACCCGCTTGATGAATCCAATTCAGTCGGCGCATGACCGGCAGCAAGACATTCTCTTCAATGGTCAGCTCTGGCAAAAGATGATACGCCTGAAAGACGAAGCCGAAAGAATCTGCACGCAATTCCGTGCGGCGCGCGGCGGATAAGTCATAGACATCACGTCCGCGAAACAAGACATGTCCACTGGTTGGCCGGTCTAATCCGCCCAGAATATGCAGGAAGGTACTTTTCCCTGCCCCGCTCGCTCCCATGATAGAGATCGCTTCGCCTTTGCGCACCTGCAAGTCGACACCGCGTAAAACCGGCACGCGATTGCGCAGGAGCGAGAATTCGCGATGAATATCGCGCGCCTCGATGATGACTTCCGATTGCTCCATAGAACTACTCATTCCGTAGCGCCCTCGCTGGATCCAATGTTGCGGCTCTATACGCGGGCACAATGCCGGCCAAGGTACAAATCACTAAGACTGAAACGGCGATTAACGCCAAGTCAAACGTCGAGGTACTGGCGGGTATTTCGCTGAGGTGGTACAGCTCTTTTGGGAACAGTTCCCAGCCAAAGCGTTCCGATAACCAGAACATCAGATCGTTGCGATAGCGCAAAACCACCAAGCCCATCGCCGTCCCGAGTGCGGTTCCCAACACGCCCTCGATCCAGCCTTGCCAGAAGAACACGCGCATGATGCTGCCGGAAGAAAAACCAAGTGACTTCAGCAATCCGATCTCTTTGGTCTTCTGCACCGTTAATGTAATCAGCGTATTGGTGATTCCGAATGCGGCCACAATCGTGATGAAGATCAACAGAAAGAACATCATATTCTTTTCTACGCGTAAGGCCGCGAACAATTGCCGATTCAGCTCCATCCACGTGCGCACCGTAAAATCAGGGCCTAATTCTGCCTTCAATAACTCTGCCACTAAATGCGCGCGGTACGGGTCATCGGTCATGACCTGAATACCGTGTACGCCGTATTCCATGCCATACAATTCGCGCGCCATCCCAATGGACGTCAGCGTATAGCCCATATCGAAGTCCCACATGCCCAGCTCATAAATGCCGACCAAGGTCAATTCTTCCGGCAACCGAATCTCATCCGGAGACACAAAGCTTTGCGGTGAATAGACCAATATTTGGTCACCGATACGCACCCCCATCTGCGCGGCCAGATCACGCCCCATCACTAGCTCGTCGTATTCTATATCAAAAGACCCGAGGGTAATATGTTCAGGCACTCGGCTTACGCGATGCTCGTAATCAGGATGTATCCCTCGCAACAGAGGCGTGAATATTTGCTCGCGATGCTGAAGAAATACCAAACCCTCAACATACGGCGCCGCACCGCTCACGCCCGGCACACTTTCGATGCGGTCAATCAACGCATCCTCATCCGTCAGCGCACGAAATCCCGAAACCGTTATGTGGGCATTAAAGCTGAGGATTTTGTCCCGCCACATGTGGTCGAATCCGCTCATGACGGACAAGACGATGATCAGTACCGCCACCCCCAGCATGACGCCAAGGATGGAGATTACAGTGATGACCGATACAAATGTGCGTTTCGGTTTTAGGTATTTGAGCGCGAGAAAAAGTGAAAACGGGAGGTTCATGCCTTCAACTTTAACTGCGGGAACAGAATCACGTCACGAATCGCCTCAACCTCGGACAAGATCATGACCAGGCGATCAATCCCAATGCCCATACCGCCAGCTGGGGGCATGCCATGTTCCAACGCGAGCAGAAAATCTTCATCAACCTTGTCCGCATCACCCTCAGCTTGCTGCTCAAAACGGCGACGCTGCTCCAACGGATCATTCAGTTCTTCGTAACCCGGCGCAATCTCCCGTCCGCCGATGATCAACTCGAACACATCCACAGATTCTGGATCATCAACGCATGTTTTGGCCAACGGCACCAAATCCTTCGGCAACCGAGTCACAAAGGTGGGGTTTTGGAGGGTCTTTTCGATCAACTTCTCGAAGATTTCCTGACCAATTTCGGTCTCATCCCAGTCGGGCGCAACCTGCACGCCCAATTCGGTCGCCCGTTCAATCATCGCGGGACGATCCAACTCGTACCAATCCGCACCAGCCCACTCACGGATTAGGTCGCGATACGGAACCTCTCGCCATGGCGCAGTTAGGTCAATCGACTGATCGCCTTCTCCGAACACCTGTTTCCCATACACCGTCTCGGCGACATGCGTGATCAGCTCGGTCACCAAGGTCATCATCGTCCGCACATTGCCGAACGCCTCATAAATCTCCAGCATCGTGAATTCCGGGTTGTGAAAACGGCTCAGCCCTTCGTTGCGGAAATTGCGGTTTAGCTCAAAGACCCGGTCGTAGCCGCCTACCAGCATCCGCTTGAGATATAACTCCGGAGCGATACGCAAATACATCGTAGCGTTCAACGCACCGTAGTGTGTCTGGAACGGTGTTGCAGCGGCACCGCCGGGCATCGCCTGCATCATCGGCGTTTCAACTTCCAGATAGTCACGCAAATAAAGGAAATCGCGGATCGCCTTCACAGCCAGAGACCGCTGGCGAAACACGTTACAGACATCCGGATTCGCGATGAAGTCCAGGTAGCGTTGGCGATACCGAATTTCGACATCCTGTAGACCATGCCATTTGGACGGTAAAGGCAGGAGCGCCTTGGATAACAAGGTCCAGTTCGTCACTTTCAGTGTTGGCTCGCCCATCTTGGTGACAAATAATTCGCCCTCCGCGCCTATATGATCGCCCAGATCGAGACATTTGAAGGCCTTAAACGCGTCTTCGCCAACGGCATCTTTGCGGACATAGATTTGGAATTTGCCCGTAGCGTCCTGCAAGTGCACGAAGACGCTTTTACCCATTTCACGAAATGCGATTATTCGCCCCGCGATGCGCGCGTCTTTGCCTTCCTCAAATGATTCGCGAATATCGCACATTCGCCCGGTACGAACATAGCCCCCACCAAACGGCGTATAGCCCATCGATTCCAGTTCGCGCATATTCGCGAGTCGCTGCTCACGCAACGTATTCGTATCGACTTGTGGTTCGTTCTGTTCCTGCTCTTCCATGATTGTCCTGCTAACCCACTAGACGGGTTTTACGTGGTTCTCAATGTACGCGCGTACTGCGTCGACTTCGTTCGCTACTTCGTCACTTCGCGTTGGGGCATCACGGAGCGCCTCGAGATACTCGTGATACGCTAGATCCTCACCGGTCGCATCCAAAATGGCCTGACTAAACTTCGCAGGATGAGCGGTAGCCAATGCAACCAGCGGCTCGTCTTTTTTATGAAACGGCTCGCCGACCGCAATACCAACCGCCGTATGCGGATCGAGCAGGTAACCGTAGTCCTGGTAGTAGCGTCTAATCGTCGCCAAGGTCTGTTCGGTGTTCCCCACGCCTGCGGCGAACAGCGGGTCAACAACGCCATCGCTGGGCAAAGGAATTTGGAGACGACCCGTCTCGCCAAATTGTTCGATTAAGTCGCGCAGTACCTCAGGCGATTCATCGACCTGATAATAGAGATAACGCTCAAAATTGCTGGCCACCTGAATGTCCATGGACGGACTAATGGTTGGCACGACCTCGCCCAAACTGTACTCACCGGTTCGAAAGAAACGCGAGAGAATGTCATTCTCATTCGTCGCCAGCACCAGCTTACTGATCGGTAAGCCCATACGCGCCGCGTAGTAGCCGGCCAAAATGTCGCCAAAGTTTCCGGTCGGAACCGCAAATCGTATATTCGACACTTGGCGCTGCTTCATGACATATAGGCCAGCGGTAAAATAATAGACGATCTGGGTCAACACGCGCGCCCAATTGACCGAGTTCACCGCGCCCAGCCCGTATTGTGCCTTGAAGGGCAAATCACAAAAGAGCGTCTTCATGATGCGCTGACAATCGTCGAACGTGCCGTCAACGGCGAGGTTGAAGACATTGTCATCCAAGACCGTGGTCATTTGACGCTCTTGCAGCGGCGCCACGCGACCTTTGGGATGCATGACAAAAATATTGATGCGGTCTTTGCCGCGCACACCATGAATTGCGGCGCTGCCGGTATCACCGCTAGTGGCGGCTAGAATGTTCAGATACTGATCGCGATGTTCCAGCGTGTATTCGAAGAAATTGCCGAGAAACTGTAACGCGATATCCTTGAAGGCCAACGTAGGGCCGTGGAATAACTCGAGGATCTCGATATCGCCGACCGGCATCGCGGGCGCAATCTCTTCATGCGAAAACGCGGCGTAACTATCGTTGATCAGCGTGCGCAAATCATCGTCAGGCAGGTCAACATAAAGGCGCAAGACCTCGAACGTCACATCTTGGTAGGACAACGTGGCCCAATAGTCCAACTGATCGCTGATATTCGGGATCGATTCCGGGATTAGCAGGCCACCGTCCGGCGCTAAGCCGGTCATGACCGCGTCCTGAAAGCCCATTGGCGGCGTCTGTCCGCGCGTGCTTATGTATTTTATAGATTCCATGCGTTCTATTCAGCCAGTGCGACTGCTACAGGTTTCGCTCGAACTCAAGCTTCGCTCAAGAATCGATTAGATCAAGCTTGATGTGAACATCGCGCAATTGCTTGGCGTCGACCGTGGCGGGCGCATTCATCATCAGATCCATCGCCTTTTGCGTCTTCGGGAAGGCAATCACATCGCGAATGCTATCCTCGCCCGCAACCATCATGACAAAGCGATCGAAGCCGAGCGCGATACCACCATGCGGCGGCGCTCCAAATGAGAGGGCCCGGATGAGGTGTCCGAAGCGATCTTCGATTTCTTCCTTGGGTAATCGCAGCGCCTCAAAAACACGCGATTGAACCTCAGGATCATGAATTCGGATACTGCCACCGCCCAATTCCACGCCATTCATGACAATGTCATACGCTTGCGCTCGCATACGGCCCGGTTCGGTATCAAGCAGCGCCAGATCTTCTGGATGCGCTGCGGTGAAAGGATGGTGAACAGAGATCAGACGGCCACCCTCGCCGACTTCGAAAAGTGGGAAATCGGTGATCCATGTGAAGGCGAATTGATCTTCATCAATCACCCCCGCCATCTCACCGGCCAACAAACGCAGATGACCGAGCGCTTTATTCGCGACATCGCGCTGATCGGCCGCAAAAAATACTAAATCGCCTGGTTCAATCGCGAGACGCTCTTTGAGCTGCGCCTTTTCGGCGTCGCTGAAGAATTTAATAATAGGCGATTTCCATTCGCCATCGTCCTGAGCACGTATATAGGCCAGTCCGCCTAAGCCCCATTCCTTGGCCACCGCCGTCCACTCATCCATCACGCGGATCGGCACGCCGCCCAACCCTTTTGCATTAACGGCTTTCACGGCTCCGCCCTGCCCCACGACTTGGCGGAAAACCTTGAATTCGGTTTCTGCAAAAATATCCGACAGCTCGACCAGCTCCATCCCAAATCGCACATCTGGCTTATCGCTGCCGTAACGGTTCATCGCGTCTTCATAAGTTAAACGCGGAATGGGCGTCTGAATGTCACCCTTTCCAACGGCTTTCATGACATCAGCGATTAAACCATCGATTAGCGTGTAGATGTCCTCGGGGGTGATGAACGACATCTCGATATCCACTTGGGTGAATTCCGGTTGGCGATCCGCCCGTAAATCCTCGTCACGGAAACAACGAGCGATTTGGAAATAGCGATCCACGCCGGCCATCATCAGCAATTGCTTGTACTGTTGCGGAGCCTGGGGCAAGGCATAAAAAGAGCCCGGCACCACGCGGCTGGGCACAAGATAATCACGCGCCCCTTCCGGCGTACTCTTGGTCAAAATCGGCGTTTCGACTTCGGTAAAATCCGCTTGATCCAAGTAGTTCCGCACGACCTGTGACATGCGATGGCGAATGCGCATGTTTTCTTGCATCTGGTTGCGTCGCAAATCCAAGTAGCGGTAGGTTAATCGCAGATCTTCACTGACTTTTTCCGCATCCTTACCTTCCAGCGGGAAAGGCAAGGTCCGGCTCTTATTCAAGATGCGGATACTGTCGCAGCGCACTTCGATTTCCCCGGTGGCAAGGCGCGGATTGGCCATCTCATCGGGACGCGCTTCCACGCTGCCTTCGGCCTGGATGACGAACTCGCCGCGCGTGGACTGCGCCAGATCCCACGCCTCGCGAGAATCGTTCGGGTCAAAGATAATTTGCGTAAGACCATAACGGTCGCGCAAATCGATAAAGATCACGCCGCCATGATCACGCACGGTATCCACCCAGCCACACAGCTTCACACGCTGTTCAAGCTGTGCTTTGGTTAATTCTCCGCAAGTATGTGTACGCATGGTGCTCAATGTCAGTGCTCCTAAAACAAACCAGCCCGCGGCGCAGAAACGCCACGGCCGGTTTTACCAATGTGTTGCTCGACTTACAGGGCTGCAGCGAGTGCGTCGGCTTTGTCTGTCTTCTCCCACGTAAACGAGTCGAGCTGCGTGGTGCGACCGAAATGGCCGTACGCGGCGGTGGGCTCGTAAATCGGGCGTAAAAGATCAAGCTGAGAAACAATTTCAGCCGGCTTCAGCCCGAAGACTTTACGAATCGCGCTTTCAATCTTCTCGTGCGGATATTTTCCGGTACCGAACGTATCGACATAAACGGAAACGGGCTCGGGGAAACCAATCGCGTAAGCCAACTGCACTTCGCAGCGGCTGGCTAAGCCAGCGGCGATGACGTTCTTGGCGACATAGCGGGCCATATAGGCTGCGCTACGATCGACCTTCGACGGATCCTTACCGGAAAATGCGCCACCGCCGTGACGGCCCATACCGCCATAGGTGTCTACAATGATCTTTCGGCCGGTCAGACCACAATCGCCTTGCGGTCCGCCCACGACGAAACGACCGGTCGGATTGATCAGGAAGCGCGTTTTCTTATCGATCATCTTCTTGGGCACCTGCGGCAACACCACTTCTTCGATGATCCCTTCACGCAAGGCCTTATTGCTGACGTCCGGCGTATGCTGGGATGAAATCACCACCGTATCGACACGTAACGGCTTTCCATTCTCGTACACAACGGAGACCTGGGATTTGCCGTCAGGTCGCAGGAATGGCAATTTGCCGGAGCGACGCTTGGTCGCGAGGGCCCGCGTCAAACGGTGCGAGAGCATAATGGGCATAGGCATCAGTTCGCGCGTTTCATTACACGCGTAACCAAACATCATGCCTTGATCGCCAGCACCCTGCTCGTCGGTAGCTTTGCCCTTCGCTTTGGCTGCATCGACACCCTGTTTGATATCCGGGGATTGCCGATCGAGCGCCACGAGCACCGCACAGGTGTTGCCATCGAAGCCAATCGAAGAATCATCGTAACCAATCTTCTTGATCTTCTCGCGCACGATGTCGGCATAGTTGACCACCGCTTGGGTGGTGATCTCGCCGGCTACCACGGCCATACCGGTCTTCACAAGGGTCTCACAAGCCACACGGCTGTGTGGGTCCTGAGCCAGCAAAGCATCGAGAATGACGTCCGACACGCCGTCGCAGACTTTATCGGGATGTCCCTCAGTTACTGACTCAGACGTAAACAAATAGCGATCACTTGACATAATTTTCCTCTATTTATGGATGAGACAGCAACTTAGAGCTGTCGGCTTAGTTCAAAAACTCGATTACTTCCGGCGCGACTTCTTGCGTTAATTTTCGACAAATATCAAGTACTTCCTTCGGTGAGACTGAAGCCAACGCCTGCGCGGCGAGTTCTTCTGCTTGGGCATAACGCAAGTTACGGATCACATCTTTCACGACAGGCACCAATGAAGGGCTGACGCTAAACTCATCGGCCCCCATCCCCATCAGTAGTGGCACCATCAGTGGATTACCCGCCATCTCGCCGCAAATACCTGTCCAAATGCCATGCTCATGGCCGACATCAATCGTATGCTTGATCAACTTTAAAATCGCTGGGTGCGTTGGTTCATATAAATAGGCAATGCGCTCATTCACGCGGTCGACGGCCAAGGTGTATTGCACCAAATCGTTCGTTCCGATACTGAAAAACTTCACATGTGGAGCGATCAGATCCGCCGTTAACGCCGCAGACGGGATCTCAATCATTACGCCGACATCGATTTCCTCGTTAAACGCCATACCACGATCGCGCAATTCCTGCTTGGACTCTTCCAGTAACGCGTTAGCTTGCTTCACCTCATCCACACTGCTGATCATGGGATACATGATTTTCACGTTTTCGGATTCGCTGGCGCGCAGAATGGCGCGTAACTGGGTTTTGAAGATATCTGGCTGAGCCAAACAGAACCGAATCGCGCGCCACCCCATAAACGGATTCATCTCTTCAGCGGTCCGGACGTGAGAAAGGAACTTGTCTCCACCAAGATCAATGGTGCGAATGATGACCGGATCTGGAGCCAGTTGCTGCGCAACTCGACTATATGCCGCGTATTGCTCATCCTCGTTCGGCAGATCTTCCCGCGTCATGTAGAGGAATTCACTACGGAATAACCCGACGCCGCACGCTCCGTTCGCCTGCACTGCATCGACGTCATCCGTCCGCTCGATGTTGGCAGACAACAGGACCATGTAACCATCGCGAGTCTCCGCGGATTCATCCTTTAGCCGCGCTAATTCCGATTCGATATGTTTGCGCGTTTCAAGCAGCTTGCCATACTCTTCCAAGCGCTCAGCCGACGGATGGATGATCAACACGCCTTTGTTGCCATCGATCAGCACTTGATCGCCTGCCGAGACGCGCACACTGACGTCATGAAGGCCGACAATAGCGGGTATCCCTAGGGCACGCGCCATAATCGCAGTATGCGAGGTGGGACTCCCCAGATCCGTAGCAAACCCGACCACTTTTTCACGGTCCATGGTCGCGGTTTCGGATGGAGCGAGATCATTGGCAATCACAATACAGGGGGATTCCTGCTTTTGCATATCGGAACCGGACCGGCCTGATAGGTTCCGCAATATGCGCCGTGTCACGTCACGCACATCGGCGGCGCGCTCCCGGAGATAATCATCCTCTATCTTAGCCAACGCATCGGCGTAACGATCGGCCACGTCGCGCAGCACGGCTTCGACGTTCATATGACGCGTCGACAGGCCGCGAATGACTTCTTCAACAAACGCGCGATCATCAACAACCAACAAGTGCGCATCGAAAATTCCGGCGCTCTCTTGCCCTATCGCCGAGCTGACCTGCTTCTGGATTGCATGAATTTGCTTGCGGGTCTCGATCAAGGACTCTTCGAAGCGGGCAATTTCGCGCGGAATATCACTGTCCGCAATCTCGCGTTCAACGTAACGATCCTCCTCCGAAGTCAGCAAAAAGGCGCGATTGATCACAACCCCGGGTGATACGCCGATTCCTTGTAGTATGATTTCTTTGGCTGAGTCCGCCATCTGCGCGCCTATTCGTTATTCTTCGTCAAACTTACGATTGACCAATTCCTCAATCGCGTCTAATGCCGCTGCAGCGTCGGGCCCAATCGCGGAAACCGTCATAACGGAACCTTGATAAAGTTCCAAGGTCAAAAGCCCCATAATGCTTTTGCCGGATATACGCGTATCGTCCTTTTCGACCAGGATTTCAGACTCAAATCGACTGGCCACCTTAATAAACATCGCGGCTGGACGAGCATGCATCCCATGCTTGTTTAGGATTTTCATTTCCCGACTCATTGTCGGTGTATCGTTCGGCGTGCCGCTCATGCCAGTCGCTTCCTTTCCAGTGCCCGCACTAACTTCTCATCCAGTTCCTTGGCGGCGTCGTGGCCTAGCTGTTTCAGCTTTTGGTTTAAGGCCGCAACCTCCACAACATGGGCAATGTCACGACCGGCTGCCACCGGAATGGTTACTGCGGGAACCTCTGCCTGAAGTATTTTGACCGTTTCAGAGATCAAACCGGTGCGATCGTATTCTCTTTTTGGATCAAAGCGCTCTAAACGGACAACCAAATCCAAACGCATCTCACGCCGCATCGAAGCAACACCAAACAAACTGGGCACATGAATGATACCAAGACCGCGAATTTCCATGTGATAACGCGTAATATCCAGAGCCGAGCCGTTGATCGCCCCCGTACTGTCCCGTCGCAAGACGGTTAAATCATCTGATACCAGGCTATGTCCCCGCTCGATTAATGCCAGCGCCGTTTCACTTTTACCGATACCCGGCGGGCCCTCCATCAAGACGCCCATGCCCATGATTTCGATCATGGTCCCTTGATATTTCATCGATGGTGCAGCCAGATTTTCAATCACCAGCGTGGCTTGATTAATAAAGCGATTTGTAATCAGCGATGTTTTCAGCACCGGAACCTTGAAAGCACTGGCGCATTCCAGCAGCTCGGGTAAGGGGTGCCGACTCCGCGTCGAGACAACGCAAGGGACTCGCTGTTCGAACAATTGTGTCAGGCGCTCGCGCCGATCTTCAGCAGATAGGCTCTTCAAGTAAGCATTCTCGGCCAAGCCAAACACCTGCACTCGACGCTGAGGGAAATATTGAAAAAAACCACTCAGAGCCAAACCAGGACGATTTAATGCGCCCTCTCTGATGGACCGATCCAGATACTTTTCACCGGATGCAACCGTTAGGTCGCATACATCCTGGGCGGCCTCTAAAAACTGTGCAATGCTGATTTGCATATAAATTTTCTCTACATGGAATGTGGCTCACCCCTTGTTTTCACCAAATAAGCGGGAAAGTCGGACGGAAGATGCCCATCAAATGTTACGGTGGTACCGCGCCACATTGACGCAGCCTTATAGAAGATCTTCCAACTTAGATCAAGCCTCGAGGAAATCTTTCTGCTGATCCAATCAGTTGTATCTGATCCTTTTATCGAGTAGCTTAAGCCCATTACAGATAGATTGAACTTCAATGCTAAGAGATGGAGCGAAAAGCTTTAATGAAAATTTTATACACACTTCTATTTACGCTGGCTTTCCTTCCGCAGATGGCCAGCGGCAGCGACCAAATGATGCCAACCCGGAGCATTCCTGAATGGCCCGTGCAGCTCTCAGTGCAGCACGAAGCAGATGCCGCCAAAAATCGCGCATACGACTGGCTGCGAGAGCGCCAGCAATCGGACGGGTATTGGTCGTCACCCCAATTTCCAGCCATTACAGCATTAGCTGTATGGGCGCTACTCGGCGACGAAGAACAAAATCGTGAGGCGATTGATGCTGGACTGGCTTTCATAGAATCTCATGTACGGGACAATGGCGGAATCTACGTTGACCCAGCCGAATCGGGGCGCGGCGGCGGATTGGCGAACTATAACACGGCCATTGCGATGGTCGCTTTACATCTTTCCGGCCGACCTGAATACGTGCCGATTGTCCAACGCGCCCGCAAGTTTATTGCGCAAAGTCAGCACCTGGAGAGCGACAGCATCTTTTTCGGTGGCATGGGCTATGATGCAGAGGCGGATCGCGCATATGCCGATTTGTCTAATTCATACATTGCCTACGAGGCGATGCGCCTAACCGAAAGCGTAGAAGACCTGCGGGCAGGCCAGAGCCGAGTGGATTTGGACTGGGACGCTGCGATCCAGTTTGTCCAACGGATCCAAAATCTCCCTGAGTTTAATGACCAAAGCTGGGTAAGCGACTCACCTGCAAATCTGGGCGGATTTGCTTATCATCCGGACAATACGCGGGCGGGAACTTATGCGGATGATGACGATGTGGTTCGATTCAATTCATTCGGCAGTATGACCTATGCAGGCATGCTCAGTTTCATTTATGCCGAAGTGGATCGACGGGATCCTCGTGTCCAATCTGCCGCAGATTGGGCCATTCGACACTGGACACTGGAAGAAAATCCGGGCACTGGCCAAGAAGGCTTATACTATTACTACAATGTCTTGACCAAAGGCCTGGCAGCGTTCGGCCAAGACCAGTTCATTCGCGACGACGATGATCCTTTGAATTGGCGTCAGGAAGTTGTCGAAAAGCTGGTCAGCGTACAACGAATCGATAACGGGCGCGGCTTTTGGGTAAATGATACCGGACGCTATTGGGAGAACGATCCCGTTTTAGTGACCGCCTATTCGTTGATTGCGCTGCAAATGGCGTTAGGGAACTAGTCGCCGCTAGCGTAGTATTTCAAAGCTTGCTCGCTCCGTCGCCGCGACACCCGTATCTTCGGTCCATGTCATCGCCAGCTCACCCGAGCGCTCGGGTGCGATCATAAAGAGCAAGTATGGATTGGCCGCCATAGCACGGTGCAAGTGGGCAGTAAGGACCTTCTCGCCATCGATGGCGGCCTCGAAACGCTCAATAATACGTTCGGGAACGATCGCTCCATCTGGACCTTCGCGTAATCCGGTTTCCATCGGATGCTGGATGAGTGTGCGCACCTCCATAGGCGCGCCCTGCCGGCCTTGTCCCGGAACGCGCACCCGCGCCTGCATGAGCTGCTCCGAGCGATAGGTGCCTTCACGCGATAGACAACCGCTCACGGTAACCCGCACATCACGGGCAGCCGCCAGCCACTCACCACTGGATCGGCGCGCCAGGGCCACCACCGTCTGCGATTGATCCAAACGAATGCGTGTGGTGAAGCTGGCCTTACCAGCTAAGGGGGTTAGCGATAATTCGATTAATTCTGGCGAAGGATTATCGAGTGCAAACAGATGGATGCGATCGATAAAATCATCCGGCGTCATTGGACTATCCACATCGATCGATACTTGCACAGAGCTGCCATCCTGCGTCACAGCAGGAATGTCTAAGCGAACGCCGGGTTGAATCGGCGCGGCTCCTTGCAGAACAGCCTGAATGGCTTCTGCCTGCAACCATGAAGGCTGGGCCGATGCGTTGGGTGGCGTCCAAATTGCGCAGATTAAGGCTGCGGCCATCATAGATCTTTTCAAAAACAAGTTCATGTTGAGTTATCCCCTACTCTATTACGCCCAACGCAACCCCATCCGGGCTCCGCATAGTATCCCAAGTACGGCGATGAAGGAGCTGATCGAAAGTGTCGACAACCCAGTCAGCCCTTGCCCAACGGTGCATCCCATTGCCAAAGCACCACCCACGCCCATCAAAACACCACCGATGATCGCGCGCCGCATTTGAGCAGGATTTTCGAATCCTTGCCATTCGAACTGACCTGTCACTAAAGCCGTAACCCAAGCGCCCAGCAATATACCGACGATCACAGTGAGCGCAAATCCAGCCCTCATTCCGGATGATAACATTAGATATTGCAAGGAATCGCTGATCGGTGCCACGAACGTCAGGCTCTCCAGCGTCACCGGCTCAAAGTCGTCTGCGCCCAGGTGACCCGTTACCCACCATCCCGCCGCGATTGTAAGACCAATCACTACGGCGCCGAGCACGTCCCCGGGACATCGTAATAAGCGGAAGCGAAATAGACCTAATGCGAATAGCGCGCTGTCCAGGATCAGCGTTAGGGTCAGACGCCCGACATGAAAGCCAAGCGCATCCGCGCCGATCCATTCGGGCAACGAGGCGTATGGAAGTGTCACGGCGGTCAGATCGGTTAGGTTAAGTCGCCACACAGCTAGCGGTCCAGTCAGTGCGATCCCCGCGCTTACGCCCAGACAAAGCAAGACAAGCAAGGAACGCAAATTGCCAGAAGCGAGCAGCACCAATGCACGTGAGCCGCAACTGCGGGCCAGCATCATGCCGACACCGAAAAGTACTCCTCCAATCGGAATCAGTAGCCAGGAAAATGTGTGTGTGAGATATAGCGAGGGATTTACATCCACGATGCCGAACAGCACCAAGGACTGTGTTCCAAGCACTGCGATGGCCAAGGACACGAAGAGCGCGCCAGCGCGGCGGGGATTCTTGTCTGTCCACCACTCACGCAAGCCTCCGGTAAAACAGAAGCGAGAACGCTGTGCGGCAATACCAAACATCAATCCGACCGCGAAACCGGCCCAGAGTGTTAGCTGCACGTGTGTCATGGGCTCAAATTAAGACAATGAGCGCGTACCCCAGACGTCGTGCGCGATGCCCGCATACCACGCACGCGCATTCTCCGCTTCCTGTTTACGGAACACGGACCCAACATCCATCGGGCTGATGCCACCAGATCCGGGCACTTCACGAATCAGCTCGTCATATACTTCATAAACGCCGGCAATACTGATCGCCCAATCCGGGGTAATCAAACTATAGCACGTGTTCGCCCAACTGGGATCTACCGGGGGCAATCCGCGCAGATCAGCGATGATGGCACTCGCGGTTACTTTCGCTTGTGTGTTGGCGACAAATCCAGATTTCGGCATCGGTGCCGCCTGCGTTGCATCACCGATGACGTACACGCCTGCAACTAACTGCGACTCGAATGTCCGTGGCTTGACCGGAACCCAACCGGAGGCATCCGTAACGGATGCACGGTCGGCAATGAATCCCGCTTTCTGGGGCGGCACCACATTCAAAACATCGGCTTTGTGAATCGTGCCAAACTCTGTCTCTACTTCCAAATGGTCTGCGTCTACCCGCATCACTAATCCGTCATTGGATCGACTGACCCACTCAATCATATCGCCGTAATGTCGTTCCCAGCCTTGCATGAAAAGGCCTTGTTTCGAAAATCCATCTTTGGCGTCCAGCAATAGAATCTTGGATTTGGGCTTATGGTTCTTCAAGTAGTTGGCCACCATGCTAACCCGCTCGTAGGGTCCAGGCGGACAACGGAAAGGATTATCCGGGGCCACCAATACAAATGTTCCGCCATCCTCCATTTCCTCAAGTTGACGACGGAGAAGCCGCGATTGCGCGCCTGGCTTCCATGCGTGTGGCGCAAGCTCAGCGGCGGCCTCATCATAGCCCTCTAAGTCACCCCACCGGATGTCAATGCCGGGTGACAGGATCAGCCGGTCCCAAGATAAGGATTCGCCACCGGACAATTGAATGCGGCGGCCTTCAACGTCGACATCCTTCGCCCAGTCATGAATCACCGTCACGCCAAGCTCATCACGTAATTCGTCAAACGTGTGCCAGAGCGATTCGAACGAGCGCACCCCACCGAGGTAGAGGTTTGTGAATGGACAGGTTATGTAACGGCGTTCAGGCTCAATCAGCGTAACATCGAGTGAGGGTGCTAAGCGTTTTAGGTATTTGGCCGCGGTCGCGCCACCGAAACCACCACCCACGACAACAATATGTCCGGAAGGCGCATCACCACCGAGCGAAAGCGATGGGAATCCTGTCATGGCACCTAGACCTGCAAGCCCCATCCACTTGAGGGATTCACGTCTCGTCAGATTGCGATTCATCGTCATAACCGTTATTCCTCCGCGCCCGGTGTTATGTTGGCGAAATACTCCGCCACTGCACGCAGCTCCTCCTCGGTATACGCTTTCGCGATCCGAGGCATGACCGTGGCATCAGGCATTTGATCATTTCTATACGCCAGCAGTAGCGCATTCAGTACCGGAAACGGCTTTCCAGCCAGTGCAGGAATCGCCGTCGCCTTACGGCCATCCGTGCCATGACAGGCCGCACAGGACATCGCAATCACCTCAACCCGACGTTCGAATAGCGACAAGCCCTCCGCTGCCGCATCAAGCGGCTCCGGCGCGCTATATTCCTGCAACTCAGCGTTTGCCGAGCATCCAGAAACTGACGCGATGGCACAGACCGCAAACAAACCGATTACCGCCCTGCGGAGCCACTTTTGTTCGAAGATTGTAATCCTTTTCAGCACAACTTTTCCTCCTAAATCAATCGGCAGGACGGTACTTCACGGTCTGTGTCGGGTCAACCCAGAACCCGGGTATCGCAGGGAAATGCGCCAGGGCCCAAATCACATGGTGTCGATCAAGGGTTGGCTACAAGAAACCGATCGCTATACTATTCCCGTAATCTAACGAACAGCTAAAGGCGGGGTGCATCACAATGAAGCTTTTTAACACTATTCTGCTATTCGTAATGCTGGCCTACTGCGCACAGGTCCAAGCGGCCACACCTACCGGTGGAGGATCGCTGATGCAATCCCTGCAACAGCTTAATAC